>JBMOHT010000185.1:0-7370 GCA_049317705.1 Bacteroidota bacterium
AATAGGACAGCACCGGCATGATCATCCCCTCTGCGAACTGCTGCAGAAGATTCTCATACCGTTTTTTGTATTCGTTCAGTTTCACTTGTGTACCAGCGGACCAGAGAACAGCAAAGAATGCCGACACGGCAGAGACGAAATGAAGTGGAAGGGAAAAGATACAGACCATACTTGCCATGGACCAGTCTGTTTGCGCTAATAAAACGGGAACTGAGAATATCGCACCGAACAGTATCCAATCAGTAACCTCATGTATATGAGATCTCATATGTCCTCTCGGAAATAATTATGGGAATAACAACGGATATCGTGTCAACCACATGATGCTGCATCGTCACGGTATCACGTCTTAAGATGAAACGATGAAAACACTTCGGTCATTGCTTCGCATAAAAGACCTTTTTCGCTAGGAAGAGCTTCCATTGATCGAATTCGAACATCGAAGTTGGCTGTTTATAGAATCTCTTCATATACGAACAGGCCGCGATCGATGCGGGAAGGTTCTGGGATTTCGTCAGGATGTTGAGCAGTTCCACTTCGTCCGCCTTGGTGATATTCTTATCCCACAGCAGCGAGAGGATCTGGTATGCACTGATCATCGTGACATTCGGGAACTTCAACAGCTGGATCAGATCCATGGTCGACAATGAATCACTAGAGACATTCGTCCCGTTCTTGGTGATGGCAAGATCGCCCAAATGGACATTCTGATGTTTCGGTTCGGCGAACATCGCAAAATACTCCTTCAGATCCGCCATTTTCTTATCGGCAAACACCGCTTTATCCCCTCCGCGGGCGATGATCCTTGCAAGTTCATCGAACGCGGTCTTCGAACCGTCGCGGGCGAGATTCTCCAGCGCGATCACATCAACATATCCTCTGTTCAGCGAGAGTTCCGCCGAGACCTGATTGAGATTCCGTTCAACGTTCTTCTGCATCGGTATGAGCATCGAACGGGTGGTCTCAAGATCTTTTTCCCTGTTCTTGAAATACGACATCTCTCCCGTCACCACTTTTTTCATATCGGATTGCAGTGAGAACTTCAGCATCACAGCGGAACCGGCGATCACGACCGCGATCAGGATCAGAAGTCCGAAGATCACTTTTCCCCGTTTCTTCCGGTACTGATGCTCCTCCACCAGCAGATCACGGAACTCGACATTGCTGGCGATAAGTTCACTGAATTTTTCATCCATGATGGATTTAATGATCATCTCACCGACAAGCCTCCGTGCCGGCAGGTTCGGAGCATCTTCTTTTTTCTTGATGCCGATCTTGATCTTATTTTTGAGGGACATAGATTGATACCTCCTGTTGTGATGTATACATTTTCATTATTTTTGCAGCAGCGTGACCAGATTCAGATCGATATATTCCATCGAACCGGGATCGACCAGGATCGTCGTGATGTCATGACTCCTGCTGCCGCCGTTCTTGTTCGGCACCGACAGCGAGAGTGTGTAATGACCGTAGGACACTTCCGGAAAATTGTAATAACCGTCGTACGACGAACGGGTCTTCTTCACGACCTCTCCCTGTTCGTTCCGCAGTTCGATCGTGATCCCCGCCGCCGGGGAGAGTGCGCTCTTCAACAGCGCTCCTGCAACGGGAAGGTCAATGACCCGTGAGAACCGCTGCGAATGGTCCTTCCCGATCACCAGGTCCGTCGGAACCGGGTTCTCTGAATCGAACGAGATCACTTCTGCTGTGGTCTTCGTCCGTAACGCATCGGTCCATTGCATGGTCGTATCGTCGGCCGTAATGCGGATCTTCGATGTGGACGAGAACATCGTTATATATGCACTGTCCGGTTTACTGATGATCACCTGATACGTCAGGTACGAATCGAAGACCGCCGGCAGCCCTTCGATCGCCCAGCTCAGTGTATCGCCGCTGATCTTCGGTTCGATGTGCACGCTGTCGCCCACGGTCCCTGTCCCTGGCACATAGACCATCCGTGGATCGAGATGGTCCTCGAACCGGAGTGTCCTGTTCATGCCGGACATACTGCAGGTAATGGGAATGGTGAACGTGAGCGTTTTCGTTCCGATCTTCGATGTGGTATAATGTTCGCCAAAGAAGAATTCAACGCGACGGTTGAGTGCGCGTCCTTCCACGGTCCTGTTCGGCGCAATGGGATTGAATTCGCCGAACCCCAACGCGGTAATGCGTGATTCATCGATCCCTTTCGAAATGAGATATGCTCTGATGGTGTTCGCACGTGCCTGCGACAATTCAATATTGCTTGGAAATTCCTTCGTATGGATCTTATTGGTATCGGTATGACCGGCGATCGTCAACGATGCAGCGTCGTTCTGCAGCATGATATTCAGCAGCTTATCAACCCTCGCGAATGCTTCCGGTCGCAGCGTTGCCTTGCCGACATAGAAATTGATGCCGCTCAGAGTGATCGGCACTCCGTACCCGTCCTCAACAAACCGAACATCGATCGGTGAAGCGATGCGCTGCAAAGTGAGCGTCTGTTCTGCCAATTCCCTTCGGCGGAAGAGTGTCCCTCCGATCTCCGCAACGACTTTCAGCGGACAGTCGATCATATAGGTCACTCCGGAACGCGGAATGAATCTGATCGGCGGCAGTTCCGGCACCCACGAAGGATTGCTGATGGTGATCTGCGAGACCGCGATCTCGTTCCATTCATCATTCGGCAGACGGTCGATCAAGGCGATACCGTTCTCCTCGGTCGCTTCGGGACGGCTGAACGTGTTCACAAAGAAACTCACGCCGGGAACGGGGGTCTCTCCTTTGTCGTACACCTTATTATTGTTCGCGTCAAGGAAGACACGAACGCGCGTGGAACCGGTGACCGCTTTCGCTCGGTCCGTAAGGAGCACCTCATCCATCCGGTTATCCTGCGTAATATTCATAGATAAACCGAGACCGACACTGTAATCTTTCCGGTCGTTGATGCTGGCATTCGCACTCAGCGCCATGAAACCGAAATATCTGTTCCACGAAGCGACCACCGTACCCCGATGATCCATTGCTCCGTACTCGCCCGAAAGACTCGCACTGGACTGCTGTGACAACCGGTATTCATAGGTCATCGCCGTACTGTTCAACCCTTTCGGCTCAGTAAGATTCATCAGCAGCTGCATCCGCACGTTCGACGGACCGAAATTCATGTTCGACTGCGTTCCCCACGTCAGGTCCGCAAGATGATTGTCGTGCGGACGGTTCATATTCCAGGAAAGATGCTGACCCAGTTGTACGAACGGAAGCAGGAACGACCATGACACATCCAGGAAATTATGCGTGCGCGACTGGAAGTATTCCATGCTCAGGAACCGCACTGACAGATCGGACAAATACCTGGTCTCGATAGGCCGGATACCATAGATGGATGCATCGTGTTTGGTCTTGAGTCCGTTCTTGTACATCACATTCTCGCGGGAGATCTGATACGGTGTGTAGCGGGTTGTACGCAGATTCAACCCCATACGGCTGAATTTTGCCTGCAGGCCGAGATCGGTCGTCCATTGTTGTGCTTCAACATCGTACACGAATTGCGGATTGAACGCCCAGTAACTGAGGAACGTACTGAACCCTCCGCCGAGATAACGATGCGGACCGTCAGGAAGATCGACATATCCAGCCACCATACTGGCACTGAAGAATTTGCTGATGCCCATATCGAATTGTCCGTACAACCGTTTATCTTTTTCGTTCTCTGCCGCTGTTGCAGTATAATAGAGTTCCCCCGAACCGAGCAGATTGTATCCGATATTGAAGACCTCCTCTTCTTCCCGCCGTTCTCCGTGCGGACCGTAGAACACAAGACGGAATGCATTCCTGCCGAAATACAGAGGGACATCGGAGAATGTATAGACATTATTCGGACCGGCGGGACGGTAATCGATCAGTACATCATCGCGGTACAATTCAACGTCCCATCCCTGCTGCTGCAGTCCTCGGAACGTATATTGATTGAAATATGCCGGCTGGGTCTTCGGCCGGTTGGTGATCGTGAGTCCGTTCGCGATATTGGAGGACGGAAGCAGGGGCGAATTCAGGAGCGTGACATTGCCGAATTGGATGGAACGGGCGCCGAGCGGACCGAGTAATCCTCCATCCGGATCGGCACGGTTCAACGCAAACGTTGTCGTTGGTCCCGAACCTGGATACGAACGGTTCTGATAAATAAAGCCGTTCAGATATCCGATATCGCCTGTGACGAGTGTCGTGTATTGATGAGAGCGGGTATATTTTCCCTGATATGTCTTCATCATAACTGACTGTGTATTGATATCAACCGAAGGACCGTCGAAGAGATAATACGGACGCTCTTCCACACGGTAGACCGACGATGTCGAGGAGGACCGCGATCTCATTCCGGATTGTCTTGCTTCACGGTCAAAACGGAGCTGGAGCGGGATCTTTTCATACGGCATGATATTCACCACTGCTTCATAGCGGTCCACAGCGATCTTCCAGAAGAACCATTGCGAGAGCAGTTCGCTCTCGATGAAGATATCTTCGGAATTGGTCATGACAAGTTCCGGAGCATATTCCCGTGATGTGGTATTGAAGATGATCACGTTCTTCTCCGTCAACAGCTGAACAGTCTCGGAAGAGTTCACGGGCGACCAGGATATCCGCTCCCGTCCCGGCGAAACCTCCAGCTGCAGTTCAAGCTGTGCACAGATCTCCTGAAGCGGAAGATAGTACCGGTTCCCGACAATGTAGGTCGGGATGGAATTACTCAGTGTTGTTCCCGCCAGCCGCAGCGAACAGAGCAGCAGGTTGTCATCGGTGAATACCGCCGGAATATTCGCTTCGCGTGATGCTTCATTCGTTTTCTCTTTCATCGACGCATTCACACCCGTTCCGCTTCGGACGGCGCCGGTGAACAGCATGAACAGCAGAACACTGTAGATGAGGATCGATCCATTATGTGCACGTTCATTGGGATACGTATGTCGCCGGATGACCATTCTCTCGTACTTTCTTCAGGGCTCTCTGAGTATTCAGCATCGTCCGAATTCCCTGTTATCGGATCTCAAGAGTTCCGGCGGCGATCTCCGGTTTGCCTTCAGCTTCACTGTTCACATAGTGCACCGAGATCACACCCTTGCTGAGTGTGAGCAGCGGAGGGAGATTCAAGATCACACGAACTCTGCGTGTTGCATTCGGAATGTACACAGCGACGTTCCTCATCCTACCGATGATGACCGGCTTTCCGTCCTCTCCGGTCCACTCCACATGGATCTCGCCGTACAACGACTTATTCCCGCTCCGCGTAATGAGCGCATAGACCATCAACACGGTATCTTCCTTCGTGAGTGTGATTCCCGAGATCTCACCCGATGCCTGCAGTGAACCGTTCCGTACGATCACCGGTATCGATACACCGTAGACGGGAATGAGCTTGATGGTGGTCGTCTTCTCCTTACTGCTGGTATCTAATGACGATTCTTCCTGCGGTATCGACTGGAAGCGAAGATGGGAACGGTATTCCCCTTCTTCCAAAACTGCCGGTTTTCGCAGCTGCAGCCGTACGATCTGTGTCTTTTGCGGTTCAATGATCACCTGACGCGGTGTGAACCGGATGAGTGAATCGGCGAAATGTTCCCCCGGGCCCGGAACAGCGATCTCTTTTGTGCTGCCGTTCTCTTCCATTCGTATTTGCGTGAATCCAATTCGGTACGTGCCGGTCTTCGTACCGCGATTCATCAGCATCACTTCTGCTGTACGGATATTATTTTCAAACACGACCCGTGTCGGAGCGACCATCACATCGCTGAACCCGCCGAAGAGTGAATCGGGAATCGCAGGGGTCGAAGAATTCTTCGTCGTATCCTGTGAGAATGCTGTATCATGGAACAGGGGGAAGGTAAAAAGCAGGCACTGCATCACAACAGAAATTATGCGGAACTGGTGTATTCTTGTCACAGCGGTGATCCTTTCATGAAGTTCGTGCACAAATACATTTCAAGCAGTGTGCCACAGAAAATGCCCTTAATCCTTTGATATTGCGCTGTCATTCCATTGTTCAGAACTGATTTGTCAACGAGCCGCGACAACCGTCAACGATTCTCATGTCGACATTCATTGTCATATCACTTCGTATTGACTGCTGACAACCATTATTCACGGGGACGACGGACTTCGGCGGACATTCACAGCAAAGCCCGCATAGTCACCTGCGGGCTTCGAATATTCTGCAACGATATGCCGTGATCAATAATGCACAGTTACCGTAAATGCTCCGGAATAGGAACCCCAGTGCTGATTTCCTTCTACATGCAGTGTCCCGCCGACATAAAATGTTTGCGTTCCGCTGGCGGAGAGCGACGTGTTCGAACTCGGATAACTCGTCCATTCATCCACATCCATCATTTCCATTCCCACAATGATGATGATTCCGTTATACGGCAGCGTAATGGAATACGCCGTGTTCGGTTCTCCCGAAACAACGAACTGTGCTGGGCCCCATTGGGTCGTACTTCCTTGATTCACCAGATACGGTCCGCCGGTCTTCGTTCTTGCGCGGACAGGATTGATGATGACCGTTCCCGGGAGCACATCGGGGATGATGATGCCGAACCGCAGGTCCTTCTGTCCCACAAGATTGATCCCCTGAATGACGGACGCGGTGGAATTTGCTGTGAGCGCTCCGGAGGTCTGCGCACGAAGGATCGGAGAACAGAGTCCTATAAGGAACACGGCTGTGACAACGAAAAATACTCGATACAAGGATTGGGATTTCATACGATTATTAATAAGAGAACGTTACCGTGAATACTCCGGAATATGATCCCGAATTTTGTCCTGCACTGATATGCAGCGTTGCACCGACGGAGACGACCTTGTTGCCGCTTCCGTTCAATGTTGGGTTATTGCCTCCGTCCGATGTGAAATCATCAACGGTCATCTCATCCAACGTACCGTTCCGGATAATGATCGACGATGAAGGAAGTGTGATCGCAACAGCCGAATTTCCCTGTCCGTTGATCACAAACTGCGCTGCGGAGACTGTCCCGCCGCTCAGCACTGGTCCGCCCGTAACCGTACGGACACTTCCGGGATCAACGATCACTGTTCCGCTGTTCGTCACACTCGAAACGATCCTGCCGAACGCAAGATCCGAATTTGTCCCGTGTGTGCACGAGATACCGGTGACGATCGTTGCCGTAGAATTCGCCGTAAGACCCGTGGAATTTTGCGCCGCACCGACAGCACAGATCACCAGCAGTGAAGCAATGATATTTCTAATTACATTGAACATTCTTGACTCCATGAACATCAATACCGTCATCCCTGAATTTCACTGCAGACCGTCTGCCTGCATTTGCCGGTCACGTGCACCGGACAGAGATACTCTTCCTTAACTGATTTTTTTCTTTCAATAT
>JBMOHT010000186.1:0-7198 GCA_049317705.1 Bacteroidota bacterium
TGCGCGCCGACGGAGATCTCCGCTTCCGCGCTCTGTATCGCTGTTCCATTCGGCACGGGAAAGTTGACCAGATACGTGCCCGCTTCATCCTTCACGGTCGGAGCGGGAGTCATGAAAAACAGTCCGGTGGATGTATCGTTCACTTCAGTGCCCGCTGTCCTTCCCGATTGTTGTGCGGATGCGGCGGTGCAGAGCAGGACGAGCAGGATGTAAACAGCCGATGACGGGCTGAGGGAAAAGTTCATTCGATCTCCTGATTGATTCGAAACAGTTCGGTGCAGTTCTTTCGTAAAGTAAACAAAATCATCATCGTTGCCAACAGACACCGATGGTTCGGCCGGCGGAAGACGGACCGACCTCCGTGTTCACTGAATTCAATTTTTCTTTCCGCGGAACAACTGGATATTTGTCCGGTTTTTCATTTTTTATGAATATGCACAAAATGTATAATTATACATTAGAATAAGACAATATAGTTGATTTTCGGTGCGCACCTACGTACTATAGCGTAGCAATTAATTAACATTGGGGAAACACAGATCGAATTCTTGAGACGCTCTTCGCCATACATCCAAACACTCCGAATATTCAATAATCAAATCCAATCATTCATCTAAAATGTAAGGAGACCGCATGAGAAAAATATTTCTTTGTGCTGTGCTGTTATGTTCCACCCTGTTATTCGGACAGGTGAATTATACGTTCACCACCGGTTCAAGTACATTCACTGCGTTGAGCGGAGCATCGTCGTTCACATGGACGGTGACCACCGCGAATGACGAGGAGTATTCCTCAGCAACGAACATCTTCGATGGGACAGAGACCTTCACCTATGCCGGAACAGCGTTCACACAGTTCCAGGTATCGACGAACGGATTCATACGGCTCGGCAGCGGACTTGCAGCAGCCACAGCAGCGGATGCTCTCTCCGGAACGCTCCGCAGCATCATTGCTCCTCTATGGGATGATCTTGCTGTCGGAACAACAGCCACAGATGTCACCTACCAAGTGAGCGGTTCATCGGGAAGTTATGTGCTCACGGTGGAATGGCGCAATGTGAAATGGAACAAGACAGCAGGAGCAGCCAATGCGGAGTTCCAAGTAAAATTATATCAGGCAACGGGAAAGATCGAGTTCATCTATGGAACGATGACAACACCGACCGCCGGCGCAGCTTCTATCGGCTTGGCGGATAATACTGCAATAACGTTAACGACAAATCCGTCGACCGGAAAATTCTTAAGCATCAATGTCGGTGGCTCATCGGGATCAAGGACCTATCATCAGTCACGCGCTATCCCGTTTTCAGCTATCGCCGGCGCCCCGGATGCGAACACAATCTTTACCTTCAACGCTGTCACACCAAGCGCACTTGCCGCCGGCACGTATACGGTGGGCACGGGCATGACCTATACTACCATCAGCGAAGCGGCACAGGCAGTGAGCATCAACGGCGTCTCAGGCGCGGTGGTCTTCGAGATCGCGAACGGCACGTATGATGATATCATCCACTTGACGCCGATCTCCGGCGCATCCGCTGCCAATACCGTTACATTCAAACCGGCGTCTGGTGCGACCGTCACGCTCACACCGAAGAACGGCAGCGTGAACAGCACCACAGCAACCGCATTCGCAGATGCAATCATCCGGTTGGCGGGGACACAGTATGCGACATTTCAAAATCTCAATTTGACGGAAGCTGCACAGGCAACAGCAACACTGCGTTTCGAGTTCGGCGTCGGCGTGGGTAACTCCGTCAATACCGACGGAACGATGGCACTTGGAGCCAGATTCAACACATTCAAGAACCTGTCCATCGATCTGAAAGGGACCACCGGAGTTGCGCATGCCGGTCTGGTCGGACTCCGGTATTATACAACAAGTTCAACCGAAACGGACACATCCAAAGCTACGAGCTATAATGTGATCGACGGCTGCACTATCACGGGATTCTGGCGTGCCGGCTGGAAGAACTTCGGAATTTCAGGCACGAATCCTGACCGGGGAAACACCATCCGGAATTCGACGCTGGGTAATGTGACGATCGCTTCGGGCAGCAGTTCGGACTGCCGAGCGTTGGAGATGGATGTACAGAGTAATCTGACGATCGAGAACAATACCATCGAGAATATCGATGTGTCGATCGAGACGACGAATAATGTGTACGGTATCTGGCTGAACCCCGCCAGCAGCACTGCCAATTTCAACAGCGGCACGCTCATCATCCGCGGCAACACTATACGGAATCTTGAGAATAGCGGCGCCGGTGTCACGACAGGTTTCGGCATTGGTATCGCTTCGAACAATGTTGCTACCGGCACGGAATATCAGATCTATAATAATAAGATCTATGATATCTATTCCAATGGAAACGGCCTCTCCCGCGCGATCGGTATCGGACTCTATGTCTCCACCGGGACCGGTGTAACATCAAAGATTTATAACAATATGATCTCAGACCTTCGTGCTCCGCGATCAACATCCGCGCCGAGCGTCCGCGGTTTGGACCTTCAGAATGCCGGCACAACAGGTACATTCAATGTGTATCATAACACCATCAATCTGGATGATGCTGTTCCGCCCACCGTTTCGGCACATAACTCCGGGTGTATCTATATCGCCAACATGGGAACTGGCACGGTCGATCTTCGCAACAATATCATGATCAACACCATGAGCAGCGCTACCGGAAAAGCGACCGTACTGATGCCGTCTGCAAATTCGAACTATCTGCGATTGGCATCGACATCCGATTATAATTTGTATTATAGCGGTGCCAGCCCGAGTGCCACCCAGGGTATTTCATGGGACTTTACAACGCTGCGCCAGGACCTTGCAACCCATCAGGCCGCTGTTGCTTCCGGCGGACTCGGCGGACCGCGTGATGTGAACTCGAAATCGGCTGCGGTCAATTTCGCCGTTGCTTTGTCCGACCTGCATATCGCCGGTGCATCACTCGGCGATGCAACGAACCTGATCGCGTCAGTATTGGCCAGTCCGTACGATGTTGATATCGACGGCAATACGCGCAATGCGAGCACGCCGTATAAAGGTGCCGATGAGAATACCGGCACACTGCTTCCGGTGGAACTGACGAGCTTCACCGCAGCGGCGAAAGGGAAGAGCATCGAACTGAAATGGACCACCGCTACGGAAACCAACAATCTCGGTTTCGATGTGGAACGCTCGGTGAACGGTACATGGACGAAGATCGGATTCGTACAAGGAGCAGGAACGTCGAATGCTCCGAAAGAGTACGGATATACCGATAAGGTGAACGACGGCGGACGATTCAGCTACCGTTTGAAACAGATCGACCGTGACGGTAAATTCACCTACAACGATGCGATCGAGGTCGTCATCAACGCGGCCGTGAACAATTATGAACTTGCCCAGAACTTCCCGAATCCCTTCAACCCCGTCACCACCATCCGCTTCAGCGTGAAACAGATGGAACAGACGAGTGTGAAAGTGTACGACATCACGGGCAAAGAGTTAGCCGAACTCTTCAACGGAGTCGCAAATCCCGGACAGGTCTATAATGTGCAGTTCAACGGCACGGGACTCGCCAGCGGGATCTACTTCTACGTGCTGCAGACACCGAGCGCTCGCGAAGTGAAGAAGATGAGTTTGTTGAAATAATATTTTTCGCAAAGGCACAAAGAAAAATCGGGGACGGTCATTTGACCGTCCCTTTTGTTTTTAAAGCCTTGTCAAGGTTAGGTTCATGTGAAATAACCTTGACAAGGCTTTCGTTTGTAAGTGAAGCGTTCGCTGAATACAAAATATGCCACGCACTTCTAAAGTGCGTGGTATGTTTAAATATCGTTCGTATGTCAGTGAACCGTTCGCTCAAAGCGAACAGTTCACTTCATTGTTTTTCTTCGTGCTCTTTGTGTCTTTGTGGTCTGCTTTTTTTCTCATCAGCGCCGATCCTTTTTTTCCGTCCGATTCCTGCCCGACTACGTCGTTAAGGTCCGAAGGACTCCTTTGGAGCGGGCGTGTGCTCTTCTTTTGATTTTCTTTGTGCTCTTTGTGTTCTTTGTGTCTCTGTGCTCTGCTTTTTTTTCTCATTCGTGCCGATCCTTTTTTTTCGTCCGATCCGTGTGCTATTGTTTTGCTTTTCTTTGTGCTCTTTGTGTTCTTCGTGTCTCAGTGGTCTGCTCTTCTCATGAAATGCCTTTCCTTTACCGATAACTATTTTAAATCGGACCTAAAAGCCTGTTGTAACCCGTCAACGGGACTTAAGAATATTTTAATTTGGAACAGTTAGCTTATTCCCGTAGTTTTACGGGGTAATTAAATCGGTCATATCACGTATCTGCTGTAAAAAAACTGGTGTTCATGAAGAAAATTGTGCGTTTTGGATTATTCTTGATAGCGGCTTCCGCATTTGTATCCGCACATCATAACGCCTTCGCTCAAAAAGACCAAACCGCTCATTTGCAGACCGCGGCACAGTTCTCAAACATGAATGCGTCCTCATTGAATTTTACCGCAAACACCGAAAGCAGTACGGAGCGTCACGGCACCATCATTGATGTGCGGAAATATAAACCGCGTTCCACGCAGCCGACCCGCGTTACGGATGGACTGGTCGTGCGGACCGAGAGCAGCAGGGAGCACGCTCCGAAATTTTCCGGCGGACGCACGATGCGGATGCTTATCGTGCCGGTAGCGGACTTGAAACATCTTCACTCGATCAACGACCGGAAGATCTTCAACAGCTTCAATCAATACAGGAATTTTTTTACAGCGTAACGCTCAGCGTTGCGCTTTTTATTTTTGACATGAAACACAATTCACACTCATTCACCTACTAGAAAGGTTGTACAATGAAAATATTTCTTCTGCTTTTGTTGGTTGTCAGCGCGGTCGCGTTCGGTCAAACAACGTACACATGGAATGTGGCGAGCGGCTCTTGGGCTACCGCGGCAAGTTGGACTCCTAGCAGGGCCACGCCTGCAGTTGACGATATTTTGGTCTTTGATGGCGGAACACAAGCAACTCCTGTCGTCACCGGACTTCCTGCGACACAAACATTCGGGAAAATAGTATTTCAAAACAACGTTGTTGCGGACTTCAGTGCAAGCGCAGCTTCCGCATTAACAGTTGCAGGTGGTGCTGGAACAGATTTTGATATCCAAGGTGGATCTGAGTTAAAACTAACAGGTACCTTTGCTGTAACATTGAATATCGCCACCGGAGCTACGGGTGCCATTGCTGGCACTTTTAGATGTCCTGGCACATCGTTGGCTGCACATCGCCTTGTTCCTGTGGACGCAAGCTCGTTAATTGTTTCAGGAACAATCGTTCAAGGAAATGCTACCGGAACAAACTATACCGGAAATCTTTTTACCAATGCTGGAACTAGTGGCGTTGTGATTTTCCAATCTGGATCATCGTATTATCATCGTCAAGGAAGCAATCCTTGGGGTACATCAGGGGCAGGAAGATGCACGTTCCAAAGTGGCAGCACATATTATTATTATCTTGGTGGTGCACCCTCATTATCGGGAAGAACTATTGCAAATTTTGTAGTGGGCAATGGACAAGCTCCTACTACAACAGCTTCGGCGAGCATAGATTATTCGTTTGAGAATATAACACTTGAATCAGGCGCAACTTTAAATATCAATACCACCGGCGCTGGAAAAATGATTATTACGGGAAATATTACGCAATCAACAGCAGCGGTGGCGGGACTTACTTTGGGTGCTGGTGGTGGGATTTCATTAAACGGGACAGGAACCCAGACTATCAGTGGAGCCGGTTCGGCGGCCTTAACATTTGCAACAACTAGTTCTACAAATGCCGCAGGTACGATAGTTTTGTCACGTAATTTGGTGGCTAATGGAACAATGACTGTCAATGGAGTAATCAATCTAGGGTCGAAAGTAATAAGCGGAACAGGTGGTTTTACATTAAGCTCAGCCGCGTCATTACAGTCTAGTATCGCAACAGGCATCAACGGAAATATTACCGCTTCCGGAACAAAATCTTTGAGCACTGGTGCAAATTATGAATTCAATGGATCTGTTGCACAGGTCACAGGTGCACTGATGCCTGCGACAGTAAATAATTTAACGGTGAGTAACTCGGCTGGCGTTTCCCTGAGCGGAGCAACATCGGTCACCGGAACGCTGACATTCTCCAACGGTAATCTTGCGATCGGCGCAAACAATCTTACTCTGGCCGCAACAGTTGCCGGTACACTCGGCGCGTCGAAACACATTGTTACCGACGGCGCAGGCAAAGTGGTAAAGAATATTGCCATCAGCGGCAGTTTCACCTATCCTGTCGGATATGACGCTTCCACATACAATCCCGTCACCGTTGCACTCGACGGTTCATCCACGGCGGATGATTTCTCGGTAAAGGTCTCGTCGGGTGTCAATCCTGCAGCCGACAACAATGCAGCAGCGGTCGGTGCAACATGGGATATCTCCGAAGCGGTTGCAACAGGTTCCAATGCAACATTAACGTTCCAATGGACCGGAGCACAGGAAGGCGGTAGCTTTACCCGCGCTACAGCAGCAGCATGGCATCACAACGGTTCCAACTGGGTGAATGTTTCCGGCGGTACTACAGGTGTTTCAGATCCTTATACCATGACCACCAACAGCACGGTCAGTTCCTTTTCTCCATTTATCGTTGGCAATGACGGTGCTCTTCCTGTAGAGATTGCAGCATTCACGGCATCTGCAAAAGGTAAGAATGTTGAATTGAAATGGAATACCGCTACAGAGATCAACAATCATGGTTTTGAGATCGAACGTTCGGTCAATGGAACATGGAATAAGATCGGCTTTGTTGAAGGAGCAGGGACATCCAATTCTGTAAAGAACTACGGATTTGTGGATGCCGTTCCGGTGAGCGGAAAATATTCCTATCGCCTGAAACAGATCGACAACGACGGTCGCTTCACCTACAGCTCACAGGTGGAAGCAACAGTTGCTGCTGAGGCAAATGATTATACAGTATCGCAGAATTACCCGAACCCGTTTAATCCGTCTACAAAGATCAATTTCACGGTGAAAGCCATGGAACATGCCACAATGAAGATCTATGATATTACGGGACGTGAAGTCGCAACATTGTTCAATGATGTTGCACAGCCAGGCCAGTTCTATTCTGTATCATTCAATGCATCCCAGCTCGCCAGCGGCATCTATTTCTATGTGCTCAGCACACCGAA
>JBMOHT010000187.1:0-7088 GCA_049317705.1 Bacteroidota bacterium
CGCAATGACAATTTAATTGATAATGACCCGTATATCTTTAATTGAGCGACGGCAGAGAATAATTGAACCAAACGAACCAGCCGATCCCTGAGTATTTCACCTCGGGACCTTTGGCATTATCCAATTTGGTATCGTTCTTATCCTTGTCAGTGATCATCACATTCCATTCGTTGCTGACTGGTGCGCCGGAATATTCCGCTCCTCCGCCGATCGAGAATTCCGGTGTCAGATAAATTTCGAGACCGGCTTTTACATCAAAACCGAACGCGCTGTGCGTCAACGAGTATGTCAGATCGTCACCGTTCTTATCTTTGGCTACATCGGAGAGCCGTGTAAGATTGTATCGCATGTCGGCTTGCAGAATGAGTCCGAAGCGGCGGATGTAGAATTTCTTCAGAAGTCCCACATCAACATATCCTCCGAGACCGGGACCGGCGTTCTTCGTGCTGTCGATCTTGTACGGTAACTTTGAATAATCGGTAAAGAAGAATTTCCCGGTCATATTGGGAAATCCGAGTGCCGCACTGACATTCAGCCATAATTCCGAAATATTCGATGTGCCAGCCAGACTTATCTGAATGGCGGCAGTCGGTCCGAGCATACCGGCATAATCCTCATCCACACGCAGCCAGAAGATCTTCCCGTCCGGCATCACAAAACTATTGTCGAATTTCCCGATCTTCACCGGGATCTTTCCGAATCCTCCGATACCATTGATACCGAGCAATGGAATTTCCTTTACATTCAATCCGGGGGAATAGTTTGAACCGGTGATCGCTTGAGCGTAGGAGAATTCCGATTCATTCTGTTTATTGTTTCCGACCTTCCGCACCTTTACAAATCCGCGCCGTTCGTTCTTCACATTTCCGGCTTCGTCCTCCACCATCTCTTCCACCCAGTACGAATCATCCATGCGGACACCTTCCCGATTTCCGAGATTTAGGTTCACTCCGAATCCCGCGGTTTCAGTGACGCCTCCGGTCAGTTTGAATTCTTCGATCTTCTTCGTTTCATTGTTCACATTCACCGCGCTGATATTCACTATCGAGGTGAATACATCCCAATCCGCTGTTCCGTTCACGCCGTCATCCTGATCTTCCGAACGCTCGATGGCATCACCGCTCCACCCTCTTGCCGCACCGACAAAAACGATGGAAGGATTATTTGAGCGGTCCACCTTCAACGCATACCATAACAGTCCCGTTTTGATTTCGTGAGTGTAAGTTGTATATGCCTGTTTGCGGATGACCTTCCCCGCATCATTCTTGATCTCGCGTTCACCGCGGCTTGTTGTGCGGGAATACTGTTCAACGAACGGCACAAAGAAGAATCCTGAATTCAGGATCGATTCCAGCTGTGCCGCGGAGAGTCCGGCGGATTGTGCTTTTGTTGCAAGGAATGTATTCCGATCCGTCTCACTGAGATTCTGTTTGCTCAGGAGTTCTTTGTTCATGTCGAGGAGCTCAAGCAGCTTTGGGGCCAGGGTCTTTTCGATAACAGGACGCACCTGCTCAGGCGAGACGGAATTCATCCGCGATGCATCGGTTGAGAACTGGGTGATAATATTGTCCGGCAGCGGAGCATAGTTGAAACGTTCCATCTGAACGCTTCGGCCGATCGTAGAGGAGATATATTCCTGATGGCGCTGGTCAAGTCCGGCAGTAGGTGCCGTAAGGACCTTGTTGACATATGATACTGTTTTCTTCTTGTATTGGGCGTTGGCAGAAACAGCGGTAAGACAAAACACAGCAATAACGAGTGCTATCAGTTTATTCATATCTCCTCGGGGTTTTGTTGAGTGATACTGCAACGGGAAGGCGGGATTGTTGTGGGTGTTCAGGGGATCGAACCCCGGACCTCCTGCTTGTAAGGCAGGCGCTCTGAACCAGCTGAGCTAAACACCCTTTGAAAAACGCTTACAAATATAAAAAATAAATCATCCTCTTCAAAGGAGAAAGTTCTCTGTTAGCAGGGAATTTGCCGTTATTGCTGAGGATATTCGAGAAGGAATCGGTCGACTGCATCACGCCAGTCCGGTATCTCAATACCAAGGTCGTTCTGCAATGAATGATTGGTCATTGCCGAAAAGAGCGGGCGTTGCGCGGGACTCGGGAACATACTCATCGGCACAGGAATGATGGTGGAACGGAGCGAGAGTTTTTTTGCAACATATCGTCCCCACTCGTACCGTGAAGCATAGTCGGAATTCGTCAGGTGATACAATCCGGTCAATCCTTTGTCGACCGAACGCAGTGTGATGTCAACAAGATCGATCGTACTTGTCGGGACCGAGACCTCATCTGCGGTGAGTTTCAGAACAGGATTTTTCTGCGACCATTGGAGCATTTTGTGAATGAAGTTCTGAGGACCGTTGCCGAAGACCCAGCTTGTGCGGAACAGAAGATACCGTTCAGCACCATTCATCACCGCCTCTTCTCCTCCTCGCTTCGTTTTGCCATACACATTCAGCGGATTCGGGATATCCAGTTCCGTATAGAGATCACCTTTCACTCCGTCGAACACGTAATCCGAACTGTAATGGACAAGAAAGATATTCTTTTCTTTGCAGATTGAAGCGATCATCGCCACGGCAGTAGTATTGATGAGAGCCGCAGTATCCTTCTGCTGTTCCGCAAGATCCACCGCATTATATGCAGCGCAATTAATGACCACAGCCGGCTTTGCAGAATCCAAGAACGAAGAGAGCGTTACCGCTGATGTGATGTCACAGTCCTTTTCATCAGGAGCGATGACAGTACCGCCTCGTTGAGAGATCTCTTTTGCGAATTGTTTGCCGAGCTGGCCGTTGGCGCCGAGTATGAGGTAGTTGTTCTTCATAGTAAAAAGCAGTGTGGTCGCTCGAAAATGATCACAACATCATTTCTTTTTGATGATCTTTGCCGGCACGCCTGCAACGGTAACATTGGCGGGAACATCTTTTGTTACTACAGCTCCAGCTCCAACAATTGCATTTTCTCCGATTGTCACCCCGCAGATAATGGTCGCCGAGGACCCGATCGATGCTCCCTTCTTCACAAATGTCTCCACGACATGCCAGTCTTGTTCACTTTGAAGCGAACCGTCAGGATTCGTTGCACGGGGATATTTATCATTGGTAAATGTGACATTATGTCCAACAAAGACATTGTCCTCAATGTGTACCCCTTCACAGATGAACGTGTGGGATGATATCTTACAATTCTTTCCTATCGTCGCATTCTTTTGGATCTCGACAAAAGCTCCTACTTTACTATAGTCACCGATAGAACAGCCGTATAGATTAACGAAATCAAAGATCCTCACATCGATTCCAAGCGTGACATTATTGATATTTTTCTTTTCCATTATACAATCCTACAATTCTATTATTTGGCCCTTGTTTTTAATTGATTTCTCACTTGCCTCGAGGATTTTGACGACCTTCCATCCTTCCAAACCGCTGGTGAGAGGTTTTCTTTTTTGCTGAATAGCATCGATACATTCCTTTACCGCTAAGGACAAAGCTTCGGTCTGACTGACCTTTGGCGAATACATATCTCCGATTCTGTACTGTACTAGGGCGTTATAGATGCCTTCCTGATTTTCGATCTCGATACCGCTGTCAAAGATCTTGATCTTCTCTGAATTCTCCATATCATCGAATACCAGCATCTTCTTTTTTCCGCCGACAAGCATGCGCCTGATCTTCACCGGTGATGTCCAATTTACGTGAAAATGTGCGAAACAATTATCCTCAAAATAGACCGATAGGTGAGCGATATTTTCATGATTATAGTAGTTCGCGATCCCATTCGCGCAAACTGCTTTTACTTTCTTCCCAAGAACGTAATCCATAATGGAAAGATCATGCGGAGCCAGATCCCAGACAACATTCACATCATGCTGGAAGAGTCCGAGATTCACTCTCACTGAGTCAAAATAGATCACATCTCCTAGTTCACCCTTGTCAACTGTCTCTTTGATTTTACGAACCGCACCGGTATAAATAAAGGTATGGTCAACGAAAATCCGAAGTCCTTTCTTCTCTGCCAGTTCGATCAATTCCTCGGCTTCTGCTGAGGAAGCAGTGAACGGTTTTTCTACCCAAATATTCTTACCTGCTTCCAACGCTTGCTTTGCGGCTCCGAAGTGAAATCCTACCGGCAATGCAATGGCGATAAGTTCAATCGATTCATTTCCTAGTAACTCCGAATATTCGGATGTCAATTTCACACCGGGGAATTTATCATCAATAAAACGAAGACGAGCGGGGTTTTTATCGCAACCGTATACAGTGGTCACTGCCGGATTTGATAAAAAATTTCTTACCAAGTTCGGCCCCCAATATCCAAGACCAACAATTCCAATATTCATAATGTTTAATGATTGAGTTAATAATAAGTTAGCGAACTACTTGCCACCCTTGCCGAATACCATAACGGGGATCGTTTTTAAAATCAATTGCAGATCAAACGTCGGAGATATGTTGCCAATATAGTAGAGATCGAGTACGACCATTTCATCAAAATCACCTTGAGCCCTACTTGCTACCTGCCAAAGACCTGTGCATCCCGGTAACACGAGAAGCCTTCTTTTGTGCCATTCATCGTATGCTTCATACTCATACGGTACACACGGACGAGGACCGACCAGGCTCATTTCTCCTTTGAGAACATTGAACAATTGCGGCATCTCATCCAGACTGGTCTTCCGAATGAACCTTCCGATCCATGTGACCATAGATTCATTGACAACTTTCGAGGAAGAATCACTACCCGTAGATTTCCCTTTGATATAATTTTGCATTTTGAGGATACGATCCTCATCGAGATCACTTCCAACCCTCATAGAGCGCAATTTATAGAAATTGAACGGTTTTCCGTCCTTTCCGATCCGTATCTGTTTGTAAAACACCGGTCCATTGGAAGTGATCTTGATAATTAGGGCGATCAAGGATAAAGGAATAAAAAGTACCGCAATGCCGAACAACGCTCCCATAATATCGACAACACGCTTAATCACCCAAATATAGCTATCATCGCTAATTCCTTTCAATGGTGCGATCGGAAGGTCGAAATACGAATCGACAGTGAATTTTTTATGGACCACCTCAAACAATGGGGATGCTATATTGATATGGGCAATAGTGCTTTTACAAACATCGACGATATGCATCAACTCGTCATAATTCGTACCGGCTTCAGCGATGATGATCTCATCGATATTCAGCGAACTGACAATTTCGGGAATATCATCATTCCTTCCGATGACCTTATGTGATTCGTAGAATACAGTCCCTACGGGAACATCATTATTGATGAATCCGACAAGTTCAAACCCGTAGATATTCCCGATCCTCATTTCAACCGCAAAGCTCTTTGCCGGGATTCCGCCCCCGACAATGATGACCCTTTTTTTGGTCAATGCTTTTTTGTTGAAATATATGAACAGGGGTGTAAAAATAAATACCCGATAGATAGAGATACCGCTGAAACTTATCAGCGCAAAATAGGCACCCGCAAGTCTGCTGTCAATGATCCATTGCGAACGCACAAAGAACGAGATGACCGAAAGTCCAATGATCGCATAGGAGATACAGATAAAGATGATGACGATCTGCTTTGTATGGGTAAGAACGATATTGAGTTTATACAGATGCCTGCTTTGAAAGATCAGGATGATGAGGAACGAAAAGATAAAAAATGAAAAGAACTCAGGTGATACAACATAATACTTCCATGCTTCACCTCTGACATACGAAACGCCATTTAGCTGCATTGCAGTACTGAATGACAGTCGCAACAGTACAAAGTCAATAATAGCTAGGACTATTTTGTAAGGCGAGTATTTCAAACCGTATAGAAGTTTTTGATGGAGTCGGCAATATAGACAATTTGTTCATCTGTCAGTTCTGAATACATCGGCAGAGATAACAACCTGCCGGCAAATGATTCAGCTAACGGAAACTGTCCATGAGTGTATCCCAACCCTTTGAAACATTCCTGTTGATGAAGCGGTACGGGATAATGCAATCCGGTAGCAATGCCATTGGCATTCAGATGTTTAACCAATTCATCTCGGCGTTCCGCAAGAATCACGTATAGATGATATACATGGCGTGAATATTCCATTTCTTTCGGCAGAACAATTTGACCGACATCCTTAAGTAATTCCCGATACCGTGTTGCAACGGCGCGGCGATTATCCGTCCATTGCTTGAGGTACGGCAATTTCACACCAAGTACTGCCCCCTGAATACCGTCCATACGGTAATTATGACCGAGGGTCTCATGATAATATTTTTTTTCTGAACCGTGGTCACGGTATAATCTCACCTTGCGCGCCAAGTTGTCGTCATTGGTTGTAACTGCTCCACCTTCTCCATATGCTCCAAGATTCTTTCCCGGATAGAAACTGAAGGAAGCGATCTCGCCAAGTCCGCCGACCTTTTGGCCTTTGTATTCGGTTAAGTGAGCCTGTGCCGCATCTTCCACCAAGTGAACCCCCCGTTTCGTTGCAACAGCACGCAGTGCATCAAGATCCGCGGCCTGTCCATACAAATGCACTGCGACGATCGCTTTGGTCTTTGGAGTTATCGCAGCTTCCGCGGCAGCCGGATCGATATTGTAGGAATCTTTCTGACAGTCGACAAATACGGGTGTGGCACCGCCTAATGTCGCGCCCCATGCAGTGGCGATGAATGTATTGACGGGAATAATCACTTCATCACCGGGGCCAACTCCCAGGGCCATGAGCGCAAGATGGTTGCCATCGGTACCGGAACCTACTGCGATACAATGTTTCACATTATGCGCAGTCGCGAATGCTTTTTCAAAATCAGTCACTGATTTACCAAGAATATATGCGGTATTATCCAGGACATTTTGAATAGCGGAATTAACTTCGGTCTTTAACGAAAGGTACTGCGCTTTGAGGTCTAGAAAAGGTATAGTCATATATGATAAATATTATTTTAAATAAATAATTTTTTTTGATTCAATGAATTTCTGTAAATTTGATTCTATGTCAAATACTTGAAATCTTGCAAAGTATACTCCTCCCGCTACAATACTTCCGTGCCGTCCTTTACCGTTCCATTGTATTTCATA
>JBMOHT010000188.1:0-7059 GCA_049317705.1 Bacteroidota bacterium
GCGGGGTCGTCTGAAGATTGGTGCGGAAGCCGAGGTTCTCGAACGGAACGGAGGTAACATACAAGATCGATGTTCCGCCCACTTCCTGTTCGCCGTACACTTTGGCAACATACTTTCCGGGTTCTGCTGCAATACGTGCATATGCTTCTTTCAGCAGTTCATCCCTGTCGCCGAATTTCGTTGCGCCTGTCGGGCATGCTTCGGAACAAGCGGTCGGCAGTCCTTTAGCAATGCGTTCATGACACAGAACGCATTTGTTGATGCGCGGATAGGTGCTGGACCAATCGTAACGCGGAACCTGGAACGGGCACGCCTGCATGCAGTAGCGGCAGCCGATGCATTTGTCCACAGAGTAGACCACTGGACCTTCGGGAGTTTTCGTTAATGCGCCGACGGGGCAGACCGACGCACAGCTGGGATCGTCGCAATGCTGGCACATCCTGCGGACGAACACGCCGTCATGCTCTTCCAGAGCAGTATAGGCTGTCGGCGAGAGGGTCTTTTCCTCATCCGCCGGCAGTCCGTTCGCTTCTTTACATGCTACCTGACACGCGTTGCATCCTACACAGAGGGTCAGATCGATCAACATTGCTTTTTTCTTGGTCATGACATCCTCCGTTGATTACTCAACGCTTAAAAATTGGTTCTCGAAATTCCTGCACTGTTCAGGGTTAAGGTTGTTCATCACGCCGTTGGCGGGAAGTCCGCCGTCCTGCATCATGATCGGAGCGAATTCCGGTGACGATGTCATATGGGCGAAGAAGTCGCGCAGTTTGCCGGTCTCGTCGCGCAGCCATGTGCGTGTTTCGCTGCCGAGGAAGAAGGAACGCAGATCGTCCGTCTTTGCCGGTGTGATCGTATATGCCCAGCCTTCGCTGAACAGATTCTCATTGAGCAGCTGCGGTTGTTTTGCAAGCAGTGTGTTCACATGTTCCACTGTGCCGTTGATGGGCGAGCGGACGGTGATCTCGTTCTTCCCTTCGCGCATCTTCAGGATCGCTTCTCCGCGCACAACTTGTTCGCGGTCGTTCTTCAACAGCGTGATGCTGGGTGTATTGAACATGCGTGACACGAAATCGTCAACACCAAGCTGAACTTTTCCCGACGGGAAGAGGCTGAGCCATGTGTGTGATTTTGTGAAGAAGATCCCTGCCGGTGTGCGGAACGGGATCGCTTTGCGGATGATCGGCTGTGCAACGGTCGCTACGGACTTGTTGCGGCGCACGAAATAATCGATCGTTAAGAAAACGATGATGGTCGAGATGAATAATAGTACGGTCATTGTGAGCTCCTTTCAGTTCAAGTGTCGGTTGTTTTGTTACACCAATACTAATGTCAATCATCGTGCCACGATCAGTGTAAATGAGAAAAAAAGTGAAAAGGTAAGTGATGCTATTTGAATGGGTTAGAAAGATGGAGAGGATGGTCCGCATTGATGAAAAATTGAACAGAGGTGTAACGGTGAATTTCTATACACAATGAACGGCCGCTGGAAAATAAATGGCGGAATTTCTTTACAGCGGGCAGTACGGCAGTGTTGAGTTTTCGTACGGCGGGTGTTGAATTATTATACAAAAGTTAGGAACCATACAGCACCTTAGAGGTGACGGTCAGGTATCTCGTTCCCAAACGGAGTTTGGGAACGAGATTTACCAGTGACGTAATTGAACCGTTCGCTTGAAGCGAACGGTTTAGTATAAACGTATTCCTCAAGACTCAATTTAACCGCCAATGGCTTTTACTTGATTCTCTTTTTCAAAAGTGGTATGTTTTCAGCGTAATCAACTATTTTACTTACAGGAGGTCTGATGTCACGCAGCTTAAACAAGGTACAATTGATCGGAAATTTGGGAAAGGACCCCGAATTGAAATACACGCCCAGCGGCGTAGCGGTAGCAACATTCTCTATCGCCACCAGCGAAAGCTGGAAAGATACTGATGGAAACCAGCAGGAAAAGACGGAATGGCACAATATCGTTGCCTGGAGAAAACTCGCAGAGATCTGCGGCGAATATCTGAAAAAAGGGAAAAAGGTCTATCTTGAAGGAAAATTACAGACACGAAACTATGAAAAGGACGGCGTCAAACGGTATGTTACAGAGATCGTTGCGGACCAGCTGATCATGCTGGACGGCGGCGGCGGTTCGGGTGCCGGCAGAAGCAGCAGCGGTTCAGCATCCGAATCAGCACCTGCACATGCTGATGTTCCGAAAGATGACGATCTGCCGTTCTAACTCTATTATAATGATACACCAAGCCCTGTCGATTGTGACAGGGCTTATTATTTTAAACTCGCGCCTATGAAAAATATTCTCTCCCTCCTGCTCGTCCTCTCATTCATTATTCCTTCATCTCTTTTTCCAGCTTCCCCAAAACCTGTCAAAGCGAAGAGCGGAATGGTCGTCTCCGCCGATCCGCTCGCATCAAAGGTCGGTATGGAGATCCTGAAAAAAGGTGGGAATGCCGTTGATGCCGCAGTTGCCGTTGGATTTGCGCTTGCCGTGACGTATCCGGCAGCCGGCAATATCGGCGGCGGCGGATTCATGAATATCCGCTTTGCGGACGGACGCTGCTTCGCTATCGACTACCGCGAGAAAGCGCCGGGGAAAGCTTCGCGCGATATGTTCCTGGACAAGAATGGAAATTTTCTTCCCGATAAAAGTACGCTTGGCCATCTCGCCGCCGGAGTTCCAGGAGCGGTTGCGGGAATGATCACCGGACTCGAAAAATTCGGTACGATGAACCGTGCGCAGGTGATCGGTCCGGCTGAACAGCTTGCAACGAAAGGTTTCCCTCTCCTGCAGGACCTGGCCGAAGATCTGAACTGGAACAAGAATGATTTCAATCATTTTCCTTCAAGCACTAAATACTTCGTCAGCAAAGACACCGGCGGATACCGCGAAGGTGAACTGTGGAAACAGACCGATCTGGGAAAGACACTTCAGCGCATCATCGACAAAGGAAAAGACGGATTCTATAAAGGACCGACTGCCGATCTGATCGAAGCGGAAATGAAACGGGGCGGCGGACTGATCTCGAAAGAGGATCTTGCGAACTATGAAGCGGTCGTCCGGACTCCCCTGCACGGAACATACCGAGGATATGAGATCATTTCACAGCCTCCCGTCAGTTCCGGCGGAACAGCGCTGCTGCAGCTCCTGAACATTCTGGAAGGATACGATCTCCGCTCGTACGGACACAATTCCGCGAAGACGCTCCACCGCTACATTGAAGCGATGCGCAGAGTGTATGCGGACCGTGCGGAACATCTCGGCGATCCTGATTTCTACGAGGTCCCTGTCGATTGGATGATCTCCAAGAAATATGCCGATGAACGCCGCGCGACGATCGATACGACTAAAGCGAGCAGCAGCAAGGATGTCTCGCACGGAACTCCCCCGCTCCATGAGAGTGAACAGACCACGCATTATTCCGTTGCTGACAAATGGGGAAACTGCGTCAGTGTAACAACAACCATCAACGGCGGATTCGGCTGTTCCGTTGCGGTGGACGGTGCTGGCTTCCTGCTCAACAATGAGATGGATGATTTCTCCGCCAAGCCGGGAGTCCCGAACATGTTCGGTGCGCTCGGAAATATTGCGAACGAGATCCAACCGAATAAACGGATGCTCTCCTCCATGACCCCGACGATCGTCCTGAAGGACGGCAAGCCGTTCATGGTGATCGGTACACCCGGCGGAACGACCATCATCACAACCGTAATGCAGGTGATCTGCAACGTAGTCGACTTCGATATGAACATCCAGCAAGCCATCGATGCACCGCGCATTCATCATCAATGGTCCCCGGACGAGACAGACTACGAACGCCGCGGACTCTCTTCAGACACCGTCGAGAAACTTGAGACGATGGGCCATCACATGAAGGAACGCCGAGGCTCGAGCGGACTTGCGGAGGGGATCATCATCGACCAGAAGAAAGGCATGTTCTACGGCGCGACCGATCCGCGGGGATATGGGGCGGCGGTTGGGTATTGACGTATTGCACATCAGAGTGCACGGAGATCACAGAGAATTAAAGATAAGATGAATCGTCCCTCTGCTACGCTCGGGACGACAACATGTTCGTGATCTCATTTAAGTGTCATGCCGAGCGCAGACGAGGCATGACGATGCTTAACATCGTAATGTATATCTCACTTATGTCGTCCATCGACTTCGCTCGGGACGACACCTTTTTTCCTTTAGCTATATCAAACGGATGTCAAGCCGAGCCCCGATGTTCATCGGGGTAAACTCCGACGAGGCATGACATCATATATCATATTTTCATCTCATCTACTTCATGAAACGGTATTGGGTTTATATCCTACTCTGTTCTGACGGAACATATTACACCGGCAACACATCCAACCTTGAGCAACGGATTATCGAACACAACACCAAACGCTTTCCTGACTCGTATACATCAAAAAGAATTCCTGTATCGCTCGCGTTTTCGGAAGAGTTCACTGATGCAAGATTGGCCAGGGAATACGAACGCAAATTGAAAAAATGGTCTCATGGTAAGAAAGATGCGCTTATTAAAGGTGAAATCGACCGCCTCCATATTCTCGCTGAATGCAGAAACATCACACACTTTCGATATCAAAACAATCGTTTCAAAATGGACACTTAACACAGTCTCTGTCGTCCCTCGACTTCGCTCGGGACGACATCATGTATTTCTTATACCTTATCTCTGTTAAACCTCAGCATACTGATTAATGCGATGTTTTATTCACCCCCGAATTTTCGTATATTGAGTCACCAAAACCTGTGAACTGTTTCACAGGTTTTTATTTTGTGAAAGACCATATGAGCGAACAACAGAAATTCGATATCAATCAGCCGATCCAGGTGGGCGGACAAGCGGTGATCGAGGGTGTAATGATGCGGGCAAAAGGGATGATCGCAACGGCCGTACGCCGCGCCAACGGTGAGATCGTTGTAAAAAAGATGCCGTTCACTTCGGTTTTGGAGAAGAATCCGGGACTGAACAAACCGATCATCCGCGGTGCGATCGGACTGGTGGAAATGATGTATGTGGGGATCACTACCCTGAACTATTCCGCCGAAATTGCAATGGAAGATGAAGAAGAGAAAGCAAATCCGGGCGTTAAAAAAGAGAAAACTCCGCAATCCAAGGTCGGCATGGCGTTGACGCTGGTCTTTTCATTGACGGTCGGTGTTGGATTGTTCTTCTTCCTCCCACTGTTTGCGGCTACGCAATTCTTCGATGTTTCACAGCGTCCGTTCGCATTCAATCTTGTCTCCGGTGCGATCCGTATCACGATCCTGCTCGGTTATCTGTATGCCATTTCAAAGATGAAGGATGTCCATCGGCTGTTCCAGTATCACGGCGCTGAACATAAAGCGGTCTTTGCATTCGAACAGAATGCGGAGCTCACCGTCCCTTCGGCAATTACCTACACAAGATTCC
This sequence comes from Bacteroidota bacterium, assembly GCA_049317705.1. GTDB lineage: Bacteria > Bacteroidota > Ignavibacteria > UBA10030 > UBA8401 > UBA8401. The sequence continues at coordinate 5,443 of JBMOHT010000188.1, forward strand.
ACCCGCGGTGCGGGACGAGTTTCGTGCTGCAAGTGATGCTCATCGCTATCCTTTTGTTCAGCATTATGGATACGATCCTGCTGCAGTTCATCGATGAATTGACCCTGCCCATCCGTTTGGCGACGCATATTCCGTTCATCCCTGTCCTTGGCGGTATCTCATATGAATTCCTCAAATTCTCTGCAAAGCACAGCAACACCATGATGGGAAAAATGTTCGTTGCGCCGGGACTCTGGCTGCAGAAGATCACCACCGAAGAACCGGATGAATCAATGATGGAAGTATCGCTGGCTGCGTTGAAAGCGGCACTGCAGAGAGATTAGCGCATGCTGTCGATGCGTTCCAATGGAACACGGATCGGACGGAAAAAGACGGATTTACACGGATAATAAATACAAAATGGCAACATGAAGATCACATTAAACATTCGTGATCATTCGTGTAATTCGTGGATAAAAACAAGAGAATACGTTTTACAGACAAAATATTATGAGCAATTTGGTAGAAAAATTACAGTCCATCAAGCGGCGCTTTGCTGAAGTGCAGGAGAAAATGTCCAATCCGGACGTGGCGGCAAATCAGCAGAAGAGCAAAGAGCTGGGACGGGAATTTCGCGAGTTATCCGAGATCGTGAAAGCGGCGGATCGGTATCTTCATGTCTACAACAATATCGAGAGCAGTAAGGAGGTCCTTCAGATCGGCGGCGACGCAGAGCTGAAGGAAATGGCCCTGGCGGAGATCGCCGAGCTGGAACCGAAACTGGAGATCATCGAGAATGAAGTGAAGACCCTGCTCGTCCCGAAGGACCCGAACGACAACCGCAACGTGATCGTCGAGATCCGCGGCGGGACCGGCGGCGAAGAGGCTGCATTGTTCGCATCCGATCTCTACCGGATGTATGTGCGGTTCTGCGAACGACGGAAATGGCGCGTTGATACGCTGGACTGGAACGAGACGGGCAAAGGCGGATTCAAAGAGGTAACAATGAGTATCGACGGCGATGATGTCTACGGAGTGCTGAAATTCGAGAGCGGCGTCCACCGCGTGCAGCGTGTTCCCGAAACGGAGGCGCAGGGACGCGTTCATACATCCGCAGCCACCGTGGCGATCATGCCGCAGGTAGATGATGTGGAAGAGGTCGTGATCAATCCCGCCGACATTCAATTGGACACCTACCGTTCCGGCGGTAAGGGCGGGCAGAATGTGAATAAAGTGGAAACGGCCGTTCGTATCACTCACAAACCTTCCGGTATCATTGTCGCTTGCCAGCAGGAACGCTCACAGTTCCAGAACCGTGAGCGGGCGATGAAGATGCTCCGTTCAAAACTGTATGAAGCAAAACTGCAGGAACAGCAGAATGAACAGGCCGCATCAAGAAAATCCATGGTCGGCAGCGGGGACAGAAGCGATAAGATCCGCACGTATAATTTTCCCCAGAACCGCGTGACCGATCACCGGATCGGGCTGACACTCTACAATCTGGACCGATTCATTGACGGAGATATCGATGAGATGATCGAAGCGCTGAGGCTTGCGGACAGAGCGGAAAAACTGAAGGACGGAATCGCCATCTAACGCTACGATGCGTTCCAATGGAACACTGATCAGACGGAAAAA
>JBMOHT010000189.1:0-7047 GCA_049317705.1 Bacteroidota bacterium
TAGATGAGCCCATTAGCGTGCTCCTCTAAAATTCAGTGCTTCAATATGTAAGTTTGCCTTCTTCATTGCCCTACCAATAAACAAAATATCATTAAACTGTGCAAGTACAAATACATTAGAAACCTCTAAGAATTGGTTATTTTAAACGATTTTTAAAGAAAATCACTATTCACAGCAAATCACTCCCACAGGGGTGACAACCCGGCTTATTAAATTAAAAACCGATGAATTCTTTTCAACCAACTTAGCTAGTATGATTTTGTGAAAGGCATCATCATGGGTTACAATTAATTCTCAAAAAATATTTTAAATTTTACAATACTTTCACTTGACAAGTTGATCTGATGGGAATTCTTCTGATGGTGAATGGAATAAATTCATCCATGAGCGCGCATGCAGCGGCTGCGGCACAACGTTTTCTCAAATTATTTATCGATAAAATCACCAAATAACGCTGTAAACATTCATCAAATTTTCAATGAGCCTCTTCTGTCAATTGCCGATGACAACAGAGATGGTGATGATACATACTGAATAACAATATTCTTCTAGTGAATATTTGAAGACAATAATTCTTACATCACTGAAAATATTGTCCGCTTAGTAACTACAAGGACAGAAAATCCAATTTTTTTTAAATATCGGATCCTGCTGACCGAACCTTCCCCAAACTACTTATTAAAGCATTCTAATTAGTGTAAAGTGTCGATTTTAATGAAATAATCAATGTTGTAACCCATCTTTATGCCTTAGCAATAATATACAATTGACATTTCTCGGCGCTGATAGTATTTTTGTCATGTCAAAAAAAGGGGAGCTGCAAATGAAAAAGATCTATTCACTGGTAGTTTTTGCGGTCGTTTTACTGTATGCGGGGTGCGACAGTGTAAACGAACCGTTGCCTATTTCGGGAACTGAAGTAACAACTGCAAAGGGAAAAATATCTCTGGACAGAAGAGGCGGTGGGAATAATGACGGACATGACCGTTACTGCAACAAGAATCATGACCGGAGTGATGATTGCAACAGCAGAGAGAACGAACATGACAATGGATGCGACGGCTTCCACAAGTCGAACGAAGACTGCAATCACGATCAACAGCATTCAACCGGATGCAATAAGCATCACGATGAGAACGAACAGTGCAACGGCGGAGGCACACCATCCTCTTCCTGTGACGCGGATGGCATCGTTACGTTATGGGCTGGAAAGACCACGAATGCCGGAACTGTTGCAGTAACTCAGGACGCAAACAATGTCTATGTTACGTATACTACGATCGGTTCGTGGAAATTAAAAGAGACCCACCTGGATATCTCCACGCAGCAGTATACCCAGCGCGGTGCTCCCGGACTTTATGATTATCAGGCAACACACGGCAACGGAGTTACTACATATAAGTACACCGTACCGAAGACATGGGCGGCCGGAACAAAGATCTATTTCCTTGCACATGCCGTGGTCGGCAAATATTCCTCTCAGCAGTGCGGATCGACACAAACAGCGTACGGCGGAACAGTTGTGCAGCCGAACGGCGGTTCGTGGTTCGCAACATTCTGCACCACGGTTACCGGAAATCCGGTCCCGCCGAAATACTCCGTCACCGGTTCCGTCTTCAATGATGCGAACTCGAACGGCGTGAAAGATGTCGGCGAAGCTGGGCTTGCCAATGTTGTTGTCTCGTTGAGCGGCGGCGGAACATCCACCAGTGATGCCAACGGATCATATTCCTTCACGGGAGTGACTGCTGGGACCTATACTGTCAGCGCACCGGCAGTGAGCGGATACACACAGACAACAGCAGGCGCTGCATCGGTGACCGTCACCAACGCGAACGTTTCCGTCAACTTCGGTTATGCACTCATCCCCCTCACATTTTCCATCTCCGGTATCGTTTATAATGATACGAATTTGAACGGAGCACAGGATGTCGGCGAGGTTGGGATTGCCGGAGCCGTGGTGAAACTGAACGCGACGACGACCGCAACAACGGATGCGAACGGAATCTATACTTTCTCAAATCTGAATACCGGTTCATACGTTGTTACACCGAATGCGATCTTAGATCTGAATCTGACAACGGCCGGAACGGTGACCGTTGTTCTGACCAACGCCAATGGAACGGCGAATTTCGGATTCGCCCAGTACTCGATCCCGGATATGATGAAAGAAATGAAGAAAGCGAACTAACACGTCAACAGAGTTACCCTGAAAAGGCTGGACGGGAAACCGTTCAGCCTTTTTTTATTGCCCGCCTCGGTCCTCCCCCTAACACCAATCCATTTTCATTGAATGAGAAGAAAAGCATTTGCACTCTGTTGCAAAACCTTTCTTCATTCATGAAACTATTCATTCTTACAATATTGACAATCGTCTGTCTCAGCAGTGCGAATGCTCAGGTAGCGGACTTTCCGTACCGTGAATCATTCGACACCGTCGTCATCCCCTCACTTCCCGCCGGATGGAAAACATCTTCGAATAAAAATCCTGCCGGAGATTTCATTACAACAACAACTTCCGTTCGTACTTCCCCCAATGCGGTGAGTTCTACCGATGCCACCCGTTCACAATATCTGATCACTCCCGAATTGAATTTTACCGGAAAGATTCCCGACTCTCTTGAATTCTTCGAACGGAGGACTTCCACTCATCAGGCGCGCGTACTTGTTGAAGCGGCTATCGGCGCAGATACGACATTTGGCATTCGTATATCCAAAGACAGTCTCCGGTTTGTTTCAGGGAGTGCGTATGTCCGGCGCTCTTTCGCGCTGCCCGAAACACTTTCCGGACATTCTGCGGTCCGGCTTCGGATCAGGATCATTGCGGATTCCGCAGGAACGACAGGGGTATACCGAATAGATGATATCCGCATCACCGTTAAGAAACAAACGGATCTGAGTCTTACTTCTCTCACCATTCTTCCACTCTTCCCGAAACAGGGGGAACGGCTGATGATCTCTGCGTGGATCAAGAACCGTGCGATGGCGGGGGTATTCAGCGGTTCCGTAACATTGTATGATTCGCTGGAGCTGATCTCACAGCAGATATTGAACAGAACATTTGGTCTGAACGATTCGCAGTTGGTGACTTTCGAACTGCCGTCCATCTCGCCGGGACGCCACCCGCTGAAGATGGAACTATTTTGCAACGGTGATGAGGATACATCGAATAATATCGTAGGATCGCTTGTTACGGCGGGATACAGGCGCCGCACATTGCTGATCAATGAATTCATGTATTTACCGTCATCCGGAATGCCAGAATGGATCGAAGTGATCAACAACAGTTCGTTCGCAATTCCGATGAACGGTTGGAAGATCTCGGACGGGGGAACGACAAAGGCTGCCATCTCACCGACCGGGTCTGTGGTTCTTCCGAGTGAATACTGTGTGATCACAACGGATACGAATGCATTCAAGCTTTTCTATTCGGACCCGGTACATCTGCTGCAGGCACAATTCTCATCGCTGAACAACAGCGGTGATGCCGTTGTGATATTTGATCCGACAAATTCCGCGGTCGATTCTCTCTCCTATCTCTCTTCGTGGGGAGGTTCAACGGGACGGTCGCTCGAACGTGTTGACACCGCGGCGGAATCTTCATCACCGGACAATTGGAGAACGTCCGCGAATATTCTCGGCGCCACTCCCGGGGAGATCAATTCCGTCACCCGTAAACAATTCGATGCAGCAATCCTTCGCGTTACAACAGATCCGCTCCGTCCGATTTCGGAAAACAAGTGTGACGCTATCGTTACCATAGTAAATGCGGGGAAAGAAATGTTGCCGAACATCACCGTCCGTCTATACATTGACATCAATATGGACTCTCTCGTGACCGATGACGAATTTCTGCAGATGAAGATACTCGCCGCGCTTCAGCCGGGTGATTCAACTTTCATCACGTTCACCATACCGCCATTGGATCATGGTGTTCACCGAATTGCGGCTATGCTTCAGACCGATCACGATGATGATCCGGCAAATAACATACTTTTCCATTCATTCACCTCAGGACTTCCGCCGTACACAGTTGTGATCACTGAAATATTGTATGCACCTTCGGGTGACACCCCGGAATGGATCGAAGGATATAACAGAACCTCCATAGCCGTCAACGTATCCGACTGGAAGATCTCAGATAACGGTACAACAAAAGCGATGTTGACCGGCGGAATGATGATGGTCCCGCCGGGATCATATTTTGTCGTTACCACAGACACCGCATTGTTCCACACTTCATATCAAGCGGATGTGCAGTTATTCCAGGCAGCATTTTCAAGTCTGAACAACACGACGCCGGATGCCGTGGTGTTGTATGATGAACGCGGCGGACGAATGGACAGCATCTATTACCGACCAACATGGGGAGGACTCAACGGCTCGTCGCTCCAGCGGTTCGACAATGAATCATCGACGGCGGATTCATCCAATTGGCGGTCGGCGCAGCCGAGTCCCGGAAGAGAGAATATTATCGCACGAAAAGAATTCGATGCGGAAACTGGGCGAGTGGTCTGCACGCGGAATTCGGACGGGATCACCATTCAAACGGTTGTCCGCAACGTCGGACGGAAGACCATCGACGGTGCAGCGGTCCGTATCTACCGAAACGAACAAATGAAGAACAGCATACAGCACGATGAGGTATTATATGAGCAAACGCTCCCGTCACTAGTTCCATTCGACTCATGTGCTGTTTCTTTTCTTTGGAAGACACTGCTACATGGAAAACAACAGGTGACCGTTGTCTGTTCATCCGCGTACGACGATCGTCCCGAGAACGACACCGGAAGAGGGACGATCGCACTGGAATTTTCCGAACATACTCTGGTGATCAACGAGATCATGTATGAACCGCTTGCAGGAAATGCTGAGTTCGTTGAACTGTTGAACCGCTCTGCCGATACCGTAGATGTGTCCGAATGGAAGCTGCTCGATCAGCCGGGTTCCACAGGGAGCCGAGCGGTGATGCAGATCTCCGATTCATGCTTCCTCATCCCTCCGAACGGATTCGTGACCATCGCTTCTGATTCGGCATTCTTCGATCAGTTTCCCGAAGTTGATAGAAGCCGCATCCTCTTCAGAAACTCGCTCAGTCTGAGCAACAGCGGCGAGGATCTTGTGCTTCGTGATCTGACCGGAACGCAGATGGACAGTGTGCGGTATTCCCCCCAATGGCACCTGCCGAATGCCGTCTCGACAGGCCGTTCACTCGAACGGATCAATCCTATTCTTTCGTCCAATGACGGAAGGAACTGGAGCACTTCAACCGTCCATCGCGGTGCAACTCCTCAGCTCACCAACAGCATCTATACATCAGCGGTCTCTGTGCATTCTTCCCTTTTACTCTCTCCGAATCCGTTCTCCCCGGACAATGACGGCATTGAAGATTTTCTATCCATCAACTACACGCTTCCCTCCGTCAGTTCCATGATCCGCATTCGGATCTTTGATGTCACAGGAAGGCTCATCCGGCACCTGGTAAAGAATGAACCTTCATCATCGACTGGAACGATCATCTGGAACGGTATGGACGACGACGGACACACCGTCCGCATCGGCATGTACATCATCCTTCTTGAAGCCCTGGATAATTTCGGCGGAACTCCTCGGACGGTAAAGGACGTAGCGGTGGTCGCCCGAAAATTGTGATATTTTCCCAACCTTTCTTGCACTTCTCCTCATTTCTGTTATCTATTATAGTATGACAATCAAAGAATACTTTACCCAGGAATATGAGAACATCTTCCGTTTCCACCGCGCGGGTGCGGGGGGATTGGAGGTCGCGTATGAACTTTCAGAGCTGGTTGATACGACCATCGAAAAATTATGGTGCGAACTGCCGGAACAGCCGCGAAGCACGTTTGCCGTGGTGGCGCTCGGAGGATACGGCCGCTATGAAATGGCTCCCCACTCCGACGTGGATGTGATGGTGCTGTTCGATAACGAACAGACGAAGAGCGCCAATGCGGACACAGCACAAAAATTCCTCCACTCATTGTGGAATCTCGGATTCGATGTCGGTCACTCGGTCCGCACGATCAAGGATTGTCTGAATCTCTATCAGACCGATGTGGATGTCTGGGCATCCGTCCTTGAAAGCCGGTACGTCTGCGGCAACAGCGACGTGATGCGGAAATATACCGAGGCGTTCATGGAGAACATCCGGCGGAAACAGGACCCGAAATTCATCTCTTCCGTGATCGCAGGAGTTGACGAACGGCACCGGAAGTATGAACACTCCGTGAAACTACTTGAGCCGAATCTGAAGAACAGCGCGGGAAGCGTCCGCGACCTTCACTCGCTGGTGTGGATCTTCCGTTCGACGGATGTGAAATATTTTACGAAGGACCCGTTCCACACGAATGCGTCGGGATGCATGGCACTGTTTGCGCAGCTTGAAACAGAAGGAATGATCACGGCAGAGGAACGTCCCGAATGCGAACAAGCGTTCAACGGCATCCTCCGCCTGCGCAATGAACTGCATTATCATTCCGGCAGTCAGCAGGACATTCTGGAATTTGCGAAGCAGCTGGAGATCGCCCGTTCACTCGGGTACCGGCGGAACACCGCTGTTGAATCCGTAGAACAATGCATGAGGGAGTATTATCTGTACGCCCGCGTGGTGTACGGATTGAACAAGCGGCTCATCAATCAGTTCCGCATGCACACCGGGAACACATTCTGGTCCCGCACGAAAGAGCAGGCGGTCGATGATATGTTCGCAACGAAGAACGGTCAGCTGTTCCTCCGCACAGAACAAACCGGCGGACTCACGCATGCGATGATCATCAAAGCATTCCGGCTCTGCGGAGAATGTTCGGTGATCCTTTCCCCCGAACTGCAGAGCCAATGCGCTGCGCTGCTCCGTTCCCAGCCCGTCCCGGCTGACGCGATTCCTGCTGTCCGCGAAGAATTACTGCAGATCCTCCGCTCGCCGAAGAATGTGGCGGAGACACTGCAGATGATGAACGATGCGGATGTGCTCGGCCGGATCATTCCCGAATGGGGAGATCTTGTGGCGTTCTTCCAGCACAGTATGTATCA
>JBMOHT010000190.1:0-7033 GCA_049317705.1 Bacteroidota bacterium
ATTTCGTTCTTGACATTGACGATCGGATATAAATATCTTCGTCTTCCTATGGCCGCAGTGATGGGGGTGGCAAGCGCACTCGCCACACAGCCGGCGGCACTGGCATATGCAAATCAACAGGCAAAGAGCGATCAGACCAACATGTATTACGCGATGGTCTATCCTGCTTCGATGATCACGAAGATCATTCTTGCACAAATGCTTGTTTCGTCGCTTTGGTAATTTTTGTTGAAAACAAAATTTTTTAACGGCTCTCGTATACGCCACGAAGGCACAAAGACACAAATTTTGGGAAAAATAATTCCACAAAATAATAAAACTGATCTGTGGTAAAGAGCATAATTGCTTTATTCAATGGGGTGTTCTATGATGCAACGGTTCGTATTATTCTTCATTATTTGCACGCTGACGGTCTCCGCGCAGAATCCGTTCGAAGCGTTCCTGCTTTCAAAACAACGTCTGCAGGAAAAGGATACGGCGGCGTATTTCTATCTTGCCGAGCAGGCGTACACGCTTGCACCGTTCAATCTGGAATTCACCGTGAATTACGCACGCGCCTGCGTGGTTGTCGGTCGTCAGATCCGCGCAACGAATCTTCTGCAGAGTGTGGCGGACATCGGCTTCGATTTCAGTCTTGAAGCCGACACCACGTTTGCACCGCTGTGGAAACAGAGCAAGTTCAAACAGCTCGTTGCGAAGTCGAAACAGAATTCGAAATTGACCGCCAGCAATTACGCATTCTCGGTAAAGGAAAAGGACCTCATTCCCGAAGGGATCACCTACGATCCACGCCAGCAAAAGTATTATATCAGCAGCATCTATAAACGGAAGATCGTCGGCATCAATCTGGACGGAAGCTCGTTCGACTTCACCGCAGAAGCGCAGGACGGACTCTACAGTACGGTCGGCATGAGAGCGGATGCCGCGCGGAACCAGCTCTGGGTGATGGGAGTGATCAACACTCCGAGACCAAGAATGATGAATGCTTCAGATCTCGGAAAATCGGCGGTCTTCCTGTACGACCTTGAGACGAAGAAACTTCTGAAGAAATATACGCTGAACGACACGCTGAAGCATATGTTCAACGACTGCGTGATCGTGGATGGCTCCGTCTATCTGACGGACAGCGAGAACGAGAGCATCTACCGCATCGATAAGGAATCCGGCACATTCACACTGTTCTATCATTGGGACTGGATGTTCTATCCGAACGGCATCACCGTATCGCAGGACCAGAAGTATCTCTTCGTTGCACATTGGGCGGGCATCAGCAGGATCGCGCTGGCAGACACGCAGATGGTGATGCTGCAGTGCAAACCGAACACCACGCTCACCGGTGTGGACGGACTCTACGCGTACGAGAATTCGCTGGTCGCGGTTCAGAACGGCGCCGGACCGCAGTCCCGCATTATGCTCTTCGAACTGAACAAAACGATGGACGCTGTTGCAAAATCAACCGTGCTCGAATCACAGAATCCGCTCTACAATATCCCGACCAGCGGCGTTATCGTGGATGATGAGTTCGTGTTCGTCGCTAACAGTCAACTGCAGAATTTCGATGCACAAGGGAATATCTTCCCGCAGGACAAGCTGCAGCCGACATACATCTTGAAATTGAAACTGAATTCAAAAGAAGGGCAATAAGAAAAGTTATTTATTGTCACAAAACAACAAACCCCGATGAAGAATATTCATCGGGGTTTTTCTTTTTTTCGGAACCAAGGATCGTTGTTATTCGCTGTCCACTCTCTGCTCTATCGCGGACTGTATCTTCACAGGAAGTTTATTGAACAGATCATAACCGGTCAATGATTCCACCGAATCGACACTCACGCGGAATGTTCTCCAGTCATCGCTCTTGTGGATCAAAGTGTTATCATTCGGCATCACCACTGCGATCGTTCTTGTTATTGATGTAACGCGATGAAGGTCATTCTCCCCTGCGTCGAGCACGAGCACCGCTTTCCACGTCACTTCCGGAACCTGCACTCTTCCGCTGTCGATGAATCCCTTCGCACCGGCACCGCCGCAATAGACATATATTTCTTTTCCTTCTTTGATTAGATCGCGGCAATATATTTCCAAGGCAGCCCACGGTCCCTGATTATTGTTCCCCGCCTGCGGGATCATGTTCGTCATGTAAAAGGTCGCGGAATTATCTTCTGCATCAGCTGTCCTGTCCCCCGAAGGACACATATGTCCGCGGTCGTAACCGCTCTTCCGGTAACTCTTCTCATTCACATGATACCAATGCTCCGGCAGTGTTGAGTCCGCACGAAAATCGTTGCTTCTCTGCAGCGCTCCAAGCCATGTGGAATCGGTGTGCCATGCCACCCAATTGGGAATTCCTAACAATCGATTGTAGGAATGGATATACTGACGTTTCACCAGCAGAAAATTCTGCGGAGCGTTGAGATTTGCCGCTGCGTGATTGGGATTCCCCATTGCAAGATGTTCTGCAAGGAATTGCGACTCACTCTGTGCAACGACCGATATCGAAAAACTGCACCAGCATAGTACTGCAAACAGTGCTGCACGGACCGCATTCATTTGCTCTCTCCGTTCTCCGATGATTTCTCATAGATAAAGCATCCCGCATTCTCCGGATGATCTTCCACCAGCGCATCCCATGCAACGGTGCGGATGAGCCAGATGATAAGAAAATCACCGACAGCGGCGAACGTGAAGAGCACCCCGATGATCAACATCCAGCCGTCACCGTAATACAGCGAGAATCCGAACGGGATCAATCCGAGAATGACCGCAGGCATTAATGTTCCGAAGACGTACGCGCTCTTCTTAATGGGAACAGTGCAGTGCGCATATGGTGTGAGCGTCTTCAACTGGAAGCCGAACTTCATCTGTTTGAAAGAAAGCTTCCCGGCGATCATCCACGATATTGCATGGATCAATTCGTGGACAATGATACCGACGACGAAGATCGGCAGGAAATACCACGGCAGCAAAATATCCGACGCGGCTTTGATCGGCTCTCCTCCCCATACCGCAGCAAAGAGTCCGACCTCACCGATGGCGGCGACGGCGAACGGCAGCGATGCTGTCTGTGCTTTCAGCATGGATACGGAATAATCTGTTTTTTTCATTTCTATTCTTGGCGACCTTGGCGGACGATGTTGATTACATTAAAAGAATGCCACGCCGTTTTTTTCACGGCATGGCAAAGATGTTCTACAGCATTTTACTGATTTCTAACAATCTGTTGTCTGGTATCTGTTTTTAGATCTTCACAAACCATTTCCTCTTATACATCACCCACACCACAAGATACATCACACTGATCCAGACAATGGCATGCATCAATGATGCGTTGAGCGGAGAGAAGAACGGCTCGAACAGATTTTGTGTGATGATCGTTTTGATGGAAACATCTTTGAATGTTCCGTCACTCAGCAGCACATTGAATTTCCACAATCCCATCGCACGTCCGGCTACACCCGAAAGAACGAAGACGAAGATAGCGTTCATACCGTAGACGATCAGCGGATATGCCCACTTCTTGATCCCTTTGGCATCGATCAGAAAATAGAAGATGCCGAAGATGCAGAGCGCCCATCCCGCCATGAAGATGGTGTATGAGACGGTCCAAAGACTCTTATTGATCGGCATCCACATATCCAGGATCGCACCAAGCAGAAGGAATCCCGAACCGAAAACGAACATCCAGACCGATTTCTCGGTCTTGTCTTGTGGTGACTGACGCAGATAATCGCCGGTAATGGCGCCGAAGAGCGATGAAGCAATGGCGGGCAGCGTGCTGAAGAGTCCTTCCGGATCCCACGTTTTTGTCGCGCCCCACATATGTCCCGTCAGGAACATTGAATCAATATACGCCGCAAAGTTCCTCCCTTTCTCGAACAATCCTGCGCCGATCTCCGGCACCGGATAATAGACCATGAAGAGCCAATACGTAACGAACAGCGCACCGATAGCGGCGATCACTCCGCGCATTGACGTGTTAAGATAGATGATTGACGAGATCAGATAACAGACCGCGATCCTCTGCAACACACCGGGAATGCGGATGGTGGCCCATTCAAAGTGATGTCCCCACAGCATACCGAACGGGAATCCGGCAAGGAATATTCCGAGTCCGAACATGATCGCCGAGCGGCGCAGGACTCCAAGGAGTAGTTTTGTATTGTCATCCCCTTTGGACTTGCGCACTGCGAAAGAGAATGTCATCGATACGCCGACGATCCACAGGAAGAACGGGAAGATGAAATCAGTGAATGTCCAGCCGCTCCACGAAGCGTGCTCCAACTGGGGATAAATATAGCTCCACGAGCCGGGATTATTGACGAGGATCATTCCGGCGATGGTGAATCCGCGGAATGCATCAAGCGAGACGAGTCGTTCGGGTTTCATGAGTGCCTTTCGTTATTGGACGATCCACAACGCATAACCATGCGGCAGAAGAGTGACCGATCCATCCTTAGCCGGAACGATTTTCTTTCCGGTGAATGCATCGACGAATTTTTTGTTCTTCAATGATGCGGGAAGTTCAACGATGGTTTTCTGTTCATCCTTTGAAAAATTCAGCACGGCAAGCACGGCGTTCTTACCCTGCGTGCGGAGGAATGAATAGACCCGCTCCGGACGATCGTTCTGTGCGCGGACGAATTCTCCCGTTGATAATGCGGGATTCTTCTTCCGTATTGAATAGAGCTTCGTATAAAAATCGGTGTATTCTTTTCCTTTGGTCCAATCGATCTCGAATTTTTCGAACAGTCCGAGTTTGATATTGTTCCCGACCTCCTGTCCATTATAGAGCAGCGGTGCGCCGGGAAACGTATTCACCAGCACCGCGGCAAGTTTCGCTCCGTCCGCCCCGAACTTCTCCACATCCGGTTTGTCCCACGCATTCTCGTCGTGATTGGAACTGAAGCGGAGACGGATGGAACCTTTCGGATACGCTGCTGCTTCGCGGGAAAGAATGGTGTCGAATTCGGCGATGCTCTTCTCACCGCTCAGGATTGGAGCAAGGTCACCGTACAAATTCCAGGAATAGGTCAGGTCGAATGCTTTCACATGATGTTCGGGATATTGTCCTTCGGCGAGCATCATCACCGGTCTGATGGAATCGAGAGCAGCGCGTGCTGAATTCCAGAAATCGGTTGGGACCATTTCGGCCACGTCGCAGCGGAATCCGTCCAATCCGATATCGCGCACCCAGTATTTGAGCATCTCGATCATATAGTGACGCAGTTCAGGATTGGAATAATTCAGGTCTACTACGTCGGACCAGTCCGCAACCGGCGGAACGAATTTTCCCGTGGAATCTTTCGTGAACCATTCAGGATGTTCCTTGAACATGCGGCTGTCCCACGAAGTGTGGTTCGCCACGAGGTCGATCACGATCCTGAATCCCTGCTCATGTGATTTTTTTACGAGTCGTTTGAAATCCTGCAGTGTACCGTATTCGGGATTGATGCCGTAATAATCCTTGATGGAATATGAAGAGCCGAGCGAACCTTTCCGCTGTTCAATTCCTACGGGGTGGATCGGCATGAGCCACAGTGTGGTAACGCCGAGTTTTTTCAATTCGGGAAGCCGACGTTCAATTCCGGCAAAATTCCCTTCTTTGGAGAATGCGCGTGGATAGATCTCGTAGATAATGCCGTTCTTCACCCACGCTTCGGAGTGCCGCGCATTTTCTGCTGCATACGGCGACGGACGCTGTGCGGAAAGGATGGTAACGGTGCAGAGGAACAGAATGATTTTTTTCATAGATGACTGATTTAGATGGCGTGATCGTGGTTGGGTGCAGAAAAGTAACGAAAGAATTTCCGCAATGCAATCAGAGACAATTATCAATGTTCCCATCCGGTTTCGTTTTCATCGTTCACTCTATAATAGAATAATAGTATATTAAACGGATTGCCGATTCCGTTGTCCAAATTGACCATGACCGCATCCTCTATGATAAAATCACAAGCATTTCTTCTTCTCGTTACCTTGAGCTTTCTGCTCGCTCTCTCTTCATGCACATCAAAATCACAAGGCGAACCGCCGAAAAGCGGTCCGCAGGGCGGTCCGTTAACAGTGAACGGTGTCGTGATCACTCCTCAGGCGCTCGATAATATCGTCCGTTCTTCGGGAACCGTCCTTGCGTCGGAATCGGTCGACCTGGTGACGGAAGCAGCTGGCAGGATCGAAAAGATCGCATTCACCGAGGGGACGCACGTGAAGAAGAACGATCTGCTCGTGAAGATCAACGATGATGACCTCCGCGCACAGCTGAAGAAGACCGAGCTGCAGATCCAGCTGGCATCGGAACAGGAGAAACGACAGAAACAATTGTATGAGATCAACGGCATCAGCAAAGAACAATACGACATCGCATTGAATCAGGTGAATACGCTGAAAGCGGACCGTGAGAATCTCGTCTCCTCCATCCGCAAACGGGAGATCCGTTCCCCGTTCGACGGCATCGTCGGACTCCGCTACATCAGTGAAGGCGGATATGTATCGCAGACAACCCGTATCGCATCCATCCAGAAGATCAATCCTTTGAAAGTCGATTTCTCCATTCCCGAAAAATATGCGGATGATGTGCGTGTGGGCGACCTTGTGCAGTTCAGCAGCGACGAGACCCATCTTGATTTCACCGGAAAACTCTACGCCATCGAACCGAAGATCGATCCCGTTACACGCACGCTGCAGCTGCGCGCGATGTGCGATAATAAGAATGAGAAGATCTTTCCGGGAGCGTACGTGCAGATCGAGCTTCGACTGAAGAAGATCCAGGACGCTCTGCTTGTTCCTTCACAATCCATCATCCCCGTGTTGAAAGGACAATCGATCCTTGTGAAGCGAAGAGGCGTCGTGGTCTCGCTTCCGGTTCAGACGGGCATCCGCACCGCGTCGAATGTGCAGATCCTTAACGGACTCAATGCCGGCGACACCGTTCTCACCACCGGATTGATGCAGGCACGGCCGGGGATGCCTGTGAATGTCGTCGTAAAATAGTGTAATACTTCCATGAACATATGATGTCATTCCCGGATGTTCC
>JBMOHT010000191.1:0-7002 GCA_049317705.1 Bacteroidota bacterium
ATCCGTTCGCCGTTCACCGTGCGGTAGACCGCTTTGATACCGGAGAACTGCATCGATTCCTCTTTCATGGAGAGCTGGAATTGGATCATGCTGCGAAGTGTCGCGCCGTCTACATTGAAGGTGGCAAGTGTATTGCCGAACGGGCTGATCTCCCAGAGATCACGGACCATGATGTTCCCTGCGAGCATTTCTTTCCGGATACCGCCGCTGTTCTGGAATGCGATATCGGTCTTGGCATATTCACGCAGCGCATCGGTGATCCAATTTCCCATATTGCTTTCGCCGCGTCCTTCTTTCTTCCAATCCGTTTTCAACACGCCGATGACCTCGTTCATTTCTTTTGCAGCCATGGACTCGAATTCATTTACTTTTGCTTCCACGACCGGATCAGGTGTTACGTCCGCAGTGCGGCACTCGATCAGATCGGAATACGATTTGAGGACCGTATCCTTCTGTGTATCAACTGTGATGTCGATCTTTCCTAACCAGCGTCCGCGTGACCCTGCCTGAGTGATCATGATACCGTTGACCCGTTTCGGTTTGAACAGGGGAGTATGGCTGTGTCCGCCGACGATGATGTCCAGATCGGGAGCGGCAAGCGCCAGAAGACTGTCACCCTGCACGCCCACGTGTGTGACCGCGATGATCAGATTCACTTTTTGTTTTTTCAATTCGGGAATGAGACCGTTGACGGTCTCAGCCAGTTCCTTCACTTCGATGTCCTTAATATTATCCGGCAGACATAACTGATGGAGTTCTGTGGACATGAGTCCGATAACGCCGATCTTCACATCTTTCACGGTGATGATGGTGTATGGTTTAGCGAATGGTTTGCCGGTCCGTTTATCCAGCATGTTCCCGCCGAGAACGGGGAATTTCAATTCCTTCAAATATCCGCTGAGAATATCGCGGCCGTAATCAAAATCATGATTCCCCAATTCCATGGCATCAGGATTGATCAATTTCATCAGTTCGATCTGTGAGCGGCCTTTCGTGATAGCGGAGATGGGTGTTCCCTGGAAATCGTCACCGGCATTCAGCAGCAGCACATTTTTGGATGAATCCTTTTGCAGTTTAATGTAGGAAGCGAGTGTCGCACTTCCGCCGACCATGAAGGTCGTATCGGTATTGGTAACGCGGTTCTTGGACTTTACCTGGAAGGGGATATTCTGCGAGTGAAAGTCATTCCAGTGGAGGATGGTCAATTGTGTCTGCTGAGCGGCAGCAAACGAGAAGATGAACAATAGCAGTGATAGTTTTTTCATGGGTCCCTTTGTGAAGATTTCTCAAATATAATGAATGTTATTCGAAAATATGGTATAATCCTGTATGAAAAGATTAATTTCCTTATTAGCGGTCCTTGTCACCTTCACAGCGGCACAGGACTTTGGTTATGAGACGACGGTCCTCTCAGAATACCGTTCATTCGGATTCGGTTACAACACACAGAATTTTCGTGCATCATCGAGTAACACTCTGCACGATACGGACAGGATCGCTTTTTCCACGAATATGCCGATGCTCGAATTGCGGCAAGATAACGGCCGGCTAGCGATCGGTTATCAATCATATACTGATCGAAATGGCAAATCCAAAAAGGCGTACAGTGTATTTGGTGAAACACATAATGACATTCCGCTCACCGGATCGAAAGGAAGCAGGTCAATGTTCGCAGTGCCGATCGCTGTTTCGGCGAATTACGTGAAAGCCGATGCGCAGAACAGGACTTACTCCAATTTCGATATCGGCAGTCTTGGTGTAGGAACTGGGATTAAATATCGTTATTTCGACCGGTCGTTCGGTCTTCAGGCGTTCGTTGTCGGTTCTCTCTACTATGCATCAGAAGGATTCAGTACCAATTACGGTTCGCAGACATCGCTCGCCGGAGAAGTGCAATTAGTCTTTGGAGATCTTCTTTTTGACGGGATATTGATCGGCTGCAGATATGAATTTCAGAAATGGAATATGAGCGACAGTGCGATGGATTATCAGCGGCAGCATCAGGGTGCGTTCATCGGTATTCTTTTTTAGCAAAAAAAAACTCACACAAAGTCCGCCGAAGGCGGACAAAGACACAAAGAAGTTTTCATGGATCAAAGCGAATTCATCATCGCAATGTATCCTGACACATCGAATTTACTCTTACATCCGTTGAAATTCATATAACGGATCTTCCCGAAGACCGGACGATCGAACCACGCGCGGTCGTGCACTCCACCAATACTCCACGCAATTCCCGCATACCCGTTCGGATCACGCCCATCCAATTCATATCGGTCATTCAGATAGATCGCGATCATCATCGCATCTTCAACGGATGCGGTCCATTCGAGGATCTTTTTCGCCCAATACATTCTCATGTATCCGTGCATCTTACCGGTGTGGACCATTTGTCTCTGTGCGGCGTTCCACAGTTCGTCATGTGTCTTGCTTTGTTCGAACTGAGCAAGAGTGTAGATCTTTTCACGCTGATCATTCCGATGTTCATTGATTGAGAGCTTTGCCCAATTCGGGAATCCTTCCGGTGTTTGGTAATTCTTATTATAGAATGTGAAATTATCTGACAGTTCCCGACGTATGATAAGTTCTTCGAGCAGTGCGGCTTCATTTCCTTGTTGATCGGCCGAACCATTCTTATTCTTCTGAACGATCTTCTGAATATCCTTCCCGGAACGTTTCACCACTTCAAGTGCAACTCGCTGCGGTGAAAGATGACCGAAATGGAAGTAGGGTGAGAGCCCTGATTGGCCGTTCAACGTCGGATCGTTCCTGTCCGAATCGTACCGTTCGAAACGATCATGCAGGAAAGTTTTCATTGCTTTCAATGCAGCCGCAGGGCCAGGAGTGATCCAATCAACTTCTTTTACGGTGCGGTCGATCTTTAAACTCTTATTCGCTTTTTCCCAATCGATTTTCGGGACTGTAGACCGCCATTGATGGGGATGTTTCCGTACGGCGGGGAATTCTTCAAGGAACGTCGGCAGCAATCGATGGATCTTCGGACGAATGGTGTAGGCGCCGAATTCCTGTTTGGGCGAAGCGATACGCGCCGGAACGATATTATGCGCATCAACTTCATAGAACGAAGCATCGATCTGGTCATTCACAGATGATTTATAATTCTCAACGAAATTCAACGGATTGAAATCGGTGACCACTTTCGTGACGGAATGGGCTTTGACAAATATCGGGATCTCTTTTTCCGGTGACCCGAGAAGAAGGATGAACGGGATATTCTTTTCAGTCAGATGTTCCTCGATCTTCCGTAATCCTTTCAGCAGAAATCCATACGCACGCTCTGTTGCTTCAAGGAAGTTCGGCTGAAGGACGAACACAACGGCCAGCGGCATCTTGTATTTCATGCCGAGGGACTGTGCGAACAGCAGCGCCCAATTGTCATCAACTCGCATATCGCGGCCCATCCAATAGATGACCGTTCCATCCAGATGAGGGAGTTCTTTTCTGATATGGATACGTTGAGGACTAATGGGTGAGGCCATGATATTGGTGATTATTAACGCATGAGCAGCCGATCATGAAACACCATCCATGGGAATTTGGTTCATTGAACGGAATTCATTATTTCAAGTAGACCATGGAATGCGTAACGGTACCGATTTCGGTCTGCACTTGATAAAAATACACGCCGCTTGTCAGTTGTGCTGATGGACGCCACTGCAGTTTATACGTTCCCGCAGGTTTTGGATTATCCATGATCCCTTCGATCAGTTGTCCGACGGAGTTGTAGATGAAGATCCGCACAGTGCTGAACTGCGGAAGCGTGAACTCGATCGTTGTATTGGGATTGAACGGATTGGGATAATTTTGAAAAACGGTAAATACGGAAGGGACAGACACGTTATCTGAGTGGACAGACAACACGGAGGATGGAGCGTAACGGTAAATTTGGGTTCCTGCACCATACATCAAAGTATCGTTGATGCGGCGGATGCGGTTGAGATTCTGCATTTGTCCGCTCATTGAGAATAGATTCCATGTTCTGCCGCTGTCCAGCGTTTGATAGGTGGGACCGGACCATCCGCCGATCCATCCGACAGTTTCATTCGCAAAACCTATTCCTTCAACATCGTAGTCCTGAACGAAATATTGTTCGTTCCAAGTGCTGCCGCGATCGTTCGTCTTCAAATAGAAGACACCGCCGGGATTCTGCGTTCTTCGTTCGATGCTGACAAATCCGATGGAATCACTGATGAAGAATAACTTCCACCCCCATTCTTTCAGCCGGGTCGATTTATAGACCTGTTCCCATGATGTTCCTCCGTTGGTTGTCCGCAGAACGACGCTCTTTCCGCTATTGTAGGCGGAGCCGTCCGCTGAACCGATCGTGAATCCAAGAGTGTCATTGAAGAAGAAGACATCAACAAGTGAAACGGCATAAGAGGTCATATCATAACCGGTCCACGTATCTCCGCCGTTCGTTGATTTTACCAATGTGGCATTACCGTCATACCCGCCGACACCATATATATTCTGGTTCACACGGAAGAGTCCGCAGACCTTCGACGGCTTTTTTCCTGAGATGGAGACAGCGGAGAATGACTTTCCGCTGTTCGATGTTACGATGAGCGGAGTGGTGGAATTCAACGTGCCAATGAATGCTTTTGATCCGCTGACGAGAGAAAGGCAGCGGAAGTATACATTGTACGGAGCAGGCGCCTGAAGCACATCCCACGATTCGCCTCCGTTGACGGTGCGGATGAGCGTGGATGTTCCGGAAACTGCCCATCCCTGATTGGCGTTGATAAAACTTATATCTTCATACCGGCCGGACTGCATCGGGGAGTTTACCAGTGTTTTCCAGTCATACTGTTGCGAGAACGCCGCAGTGAATGACAATATGATCAACAGTGGAATGATGAAAAGTGTTTTCATGCTGGTCCGTTATTGAAGGAGGATCATTTTATTTGTCTGAGTAAAATTCTTTGTGGTCAGCCGGTAAAAATATATGCCGCTGGAATATTTCGCAGCATTCCACCGGACAGAATATGCTCCTGCGGGAAGAACTTCGTGGATCAGTGTCTCGATCGTTCGTCCAAGCATGTCGTAGATCTGAATTTCAACAATATCAGATTTCGGGATGGAAAATTCAATTGAGGTAGAAGGATTGAACGGATTAGGATAATTTTGTGACAGGGAATAGCGTTCAGGAATTGAAGCATCGTTTGATTTTACTGATGATGGCGTATAGAGGAATTGATATCGGTCGTTCATGGTCAACGGTTTTTTGACCCTCACCATGAAAACGTCACCCGATACCGGATCGGAAGCATTCTCATTGCCGGTAAAAGTGATATGCCAGGTCATAAAGAATGAATTCGAAGAATCCTTTTCAAAGAGATACAATTCATCATTTCTGGTCAGGTGCAAATTGCCATCCAGTTCCACATAGATGAATTTTGTTCGTTGATTGAGGGTCCTGTTCCAGACATAGAATGGAACAGGAAACGCAGGAGCGCCATACAGCGACAATGATGTATCGGAGATCACGTTGGTCAATCGTATCTCGTAATCAGCCGGAAACGGTAGTGCTTTGACAAGTTCGCTTCCCAGATCGATATCGATCAGTTTAACATCTCCGGTGAGCTGGGATGAACCGACGATCCAACGGGAGGAATCGAGATTTACTTCCGCCTTCGGAATATCCGAGATGAGCAGCCGGAAGCCATTGAACAGCGGACCTTCCGTTTTCCCATCCAGTTCAACTGCATTGTTTACCAGCAGAGAACCGTTTCCATCTTTTACCGAGTATGTTTTTTTGCCGAATGATTCATTGAAGGTGATCACATAGTCGGCGCTGGTGTTTTGTTCCTTTGAGGTCCTAATCGCTTCAAGTTTCGCATCACTGTAACCGGACTGGTGAATGAATTGCGCTCCCAAAGCTGTAATTCGTTTATTATAGAGTATGCAGCGGAGTGAGACAGTCTGCGTGATGGTCAGACCATCGGTGCATGACAACCGAATAAGAACGTTATCGCTATTGGCAAGTGAGCGGGTATCGAGCGGATATGTTCCGCTGTTTGTCTGTGAAGTGAAGAGCGTATTCCATGTGACACCGGAATTATAAGAGATATCCGCTGAAAGTGTCAATGCATCACCATCCGCATCATCGGCCTTCCACTGCAGAAGGAAATCGCCGGAAAGAGTATCCCGCTCATTCAAGGATGTGAAATCGATATCGGGAGCGGCGTTTCCTGGATTGTTGAGGGTGAATTGTTCCGTGATCGATTGACCGTACAATGTATCGATAGCGGCGATCACTTTGATCCTATAGCGTGTCCCGTCCTTATAGGAAAGAGTATTCCACAAAAATGATGAGTCGCTTCCTCTGGTCATGTAGAGCTGATTCCATTGTGAACCATTGTTATTGGAATAGAAGATGTATGTGGCCGCAGAATCTGAGAAATTCTTCCGTGACCAATGAATCGTCATCGGTCCGGAAAATGTTTTACCGGAGAACGAATCGGTCAACGCTACTCCTAAGGAATTTTGCGGCGAATGCATTTTGGCAAAGTGCAAGGGAAGGGTCACTGCCATATGAAGGTCCGCAAAATACCAATTGTGCTGCGCGCTCGGGTGAAGTTGGAACGATGGGAGCGTGTTGTAAATCCCTTTCGAATTCAAGACAGAGAATGTCGTAACGTTATTTGAATTATTCGTTGCACCGACCGAACCGGTATGGTAAAGTAATTGCATCTGCTTGAGAGAATAGATGAGCGTGCTTGAGGCATTCAAAAATAATGAATTGTCGAACATCGAAAGTGTTCCGTCATACGATCCGACGGATGAGAACAGTCGCGGAACTGAGGCAATGAGATTCGTTGTGATGAGTCCGCCGAGTGAGAATCCGTCCATCGCACGGTGCCACCGATCGGGAATCGTGCGGTAGTGTGCATCGATGTATGGAATCAGGTCATTTACCAGATACGTGTATTCATTCTGTGCTGCGGGTGCTCCGAGTCCCGGCATAACATAGATCATTTT
>JBMOHT010000192.1:0-6974 GCA_049317705.1 Bacteroidota bacterium
GTTTTTACTATATCTAACTAAAGTCTTCGCCTAAAGACGAGGGTTTTTCTTCCATTCCCTGATTGGGAGAATAAATCAGAAAAGTTCAGCGTAACGAGACTCGATTATTTCACCATCAACATTTTCCGTATCTGTGTCTTCCCGTTCGATGATAATTTGGCAAAGTAGAAACCGCTTGAAAGTTTTGTTCCGTCGAACCGGACCGTATAACTTCCCGCATCTTTCACGTCATCCACCAGCGTTACAATTTCTCTTCCGAGCGCATCATAGATCATCAGTGTTGTACGACCAGGTGTCAACAGATGATAATTGATCGCTGTTGCAGGGTTGAACGGATTAGGATAGTTCTGTTCCAGTTTGAATTCTTTCGGCAGTGCAGCGGTCACTTCAATCACCTGCGAATATTTAAACTTGCCGTCCCTGTCAATCTGTTTTAAGCGGTATGATGTTTTTCCGTTTGCAGATTTGTCGGTGAATGAATATGACTTCGGTGCGTTGGTTGTGCCGTTTCCTTCCACGAAACCAATCTTGCTCCAATTTTCAATTGCGCGTTGTTCAGCGTCCCGCGTTGTTTGCGGGATCAATTGTCCATTGTCAATTGCTCTTTCGATTTCAAATCCATAGTTGTTTGTTTCCGTTGCTGTCTTCCATTCCAGGGAGACAAGGTTATTCACCACCGAAGCGGTAAAGGCTGAGAGTTCGACCGGCAGAGGATCAACACTGACCTTATATTCGTACGCACCCATATCAATGG
This sequence comes from Bacteroidota bacterium, assembly GCA_049317705.1. GTDB lineage: Bacteria > Bacteroidota > Ignavibacteria > UBA10030 > UBA8401 > UBA8401. The sequence goes on from JBMOHT010000192.1 coordinate 755, forward strand.
TACCGACCGCCCCAGATGTTTTATTCAGCTTTCGTGCATACCCGCTGCCGCGGATGTCATACGATCCCGAATTGTATGCATCGCTGCCGGCATCCGTGCACGGTGAATTTCCGATAATAGCATAACTACCGCTGCCGACAAACAGAGGATCGGACGTGATGCAGTTTGATGTAGTTTTACCGCCTCCCATATCTCCCGGCGAATTTGAATAACAGGAATAATTCAGATTCAGTGTCGATCCATTCTCGACCTGAAACGCACTTGTTGCCGTATTTCCCCAAAGGATCGAATTGTTGATCGTTGTTGCAGCACCGACATATAATGCTCCGCCGGTAAATGCGGTGTTGCCGCTGAATGTGCAGTTGGTGAATGTTCCACCCGCATTAAGACCGATAGCGCCGGCATAATTATTCGACGTATTACTTGCGAAAAGACAATTGGTAAGATTCAACGCAGTTGCATTAGCGTCGACATAGATGGCTCCGCCGGAGAAACCACAGTAATTGTTCGTTACTTTGCTATTCTTGATCGTCAGCGTTCCAGCAGTAAAATTCACCGCACCGCCGTTGTCATTGGCGCCGCCGCCGTTTGCGCGGCCCGCAGTTATTGTCACTCCGTCCAGCGTTGCATCACCGCTGGATGAAGTCACAACGTGATACACATTATCAGTTGTAACATCGGCAGTTCCGATATCGCCGCTGAGAATAGTTACGTTTGAAGCGATATCTCTGTCGGCTACGCTGGATTCTGTTCCGGCGAAACCGCCGTAGATCGTGATCCCGCTGGGAAGGCTGAATGTCGACGAACGGGTGGGACTTCCCGCACCCGGTTTGTACGTACCGGAAGCAATCCATATTTTTCCGCCGCCACTGAGTGCCGTCAATGCGGACTGCAGATCGGTATAAGCATTCGCCCAGTTTGAACCATTGTTGCTTCCAGATGCTCCAGTTTTAACATACAAGATCTCGTTTCCAATCGAATATTCGTACGCACCCATATCAATGGTACCGACCGCCCCAGATGTTTTATTCAGCTTTCGTGCATACCCGCTGCCGCGGATGTCATACGATCCCGAATTGTATGCATCGCTGCCGGCATCCGTGCACGGTGAATTTCCGATAATAGCATAACTACCGCTGCCGACAAACAGAGGATCGGACGTGATGCAGTTTGATGTAGTTTTACCGCCTCCCATATCTCCCGGCGAATTTGAATAACAGGAATAATTCAGATTCAGTGTCGATCCATTCTCGACCTGAAACGCACTTGTTGCCGTATTTCCCCAAAGGATCGAATTGTTGATCGTTGTTGCAGCACCGACATATAATGCTCCGCCGGTAAATGCGGTGTTGCCGCTGAATGTGCAGTTGGTGAATGTTCCACCCGCATTAAGACCGATAGCGCCGGCATAATTATTCGACGTATTACTTGCGAAAAGACAATTGGTAAGATTCAACGCAGTTGCATTAGCGTCGACATAGATGGCTCCGCCGGAGAAACCACAGTAATTGTTCGTTACTTTGCTATTCTTGATCGTCAGCGTTCCAGCAGTAAAATTCACCGCACCGCCGTTGTCATTGGCGCCGCCGCCGTTTGCGCGGCCCGCAGTTATTGTCACTCCGTCCAGCGTTGCATCACCGCTGGATGAAGTCACAACGTGATACACATTATCAGTTGTAACATCGGCAGTTCCGATATCGCCGCTGAGAATAGTTACGTTTGAAGCGATATCTCTGTCGGCTACGCTGGATTCTGTTCCGGCGAAACCGCCGTAGATCGTGATCCCGCTGGGAAGGCTGAATGTCGACGAACGGGTGGGACTTCCCGCACCCGGTTTGTACGTACCGGAAGCAATCCATATTGTTCCGCCGCCGCTGAGTGCCGTCAATGCGGACTGCAGATCGGTATAAGCATTCGCCCAGGTTGAACCATTATTGCTTCCCGATGCGTTTGAGTTCACGTAAGTAACCGGTATAACAGGAGTAGAGACCGTTGCAGTCCCGCCAAATAAATAGCTGCCAGTCCAATTCAAGAATAATCCTGATGGAGTGGCAACAGCACTATATTGTTCCTTATAACAATATTCTGCAGCATCATTTGTACTGCCAAGCGTTGTTCCGATGATCCACCAATATGTACCGAGAAAATCCGTTGCACGATATAAATATAAGTTCGGGGAACCGGTTTTTATATAATAAGCAACACTGTTATTTAAACCTCCACCCGCATCACCTGAAGTTGCTTGGATATACGTCCCATTAATGGACGCCGAACCTGCGCCGGTAACATTGAATCCCACTGCATGGACTATATTTGCTGTGCATAGTAACGCAATTGCAATCAGTAAAAGAACAGATCTATTCATATCTCTCTCCTTTGTGTAGTAATGTTGAACTTCAGTGAATTGATTTTTTTTGAAACGATTCCATAGTATTTCAGATTTTTCATTACCGTATTCAGAGATCGCTCAACGTGATACTCCTTTGAATACATGGTTTTTCTTTTCCGGAATATCCATTTGACCATTCATCATACCGGCTCTTCGAAATTCGCCAGCACCATCCGCCGAAAGGTCTCCAGCAAGATGCGGAGATCAAGTCCGAAGGAAAGACTCAGAACATACTCCTCATCAAGCGAGATCAGATTCTTCAGTCCCTGACTCCGTTTGCCGTAGATCTGCCACAATCCGGTGATACCGGGAAGGACAGGAAGATTCTTTCTCCGTTCATTCATTTGCGGATCGGCTTCCGCAAGAATGCGAAGGTCGTACAGATCGAGCGGCCGTGGACCGATGATCGACATCTCCCCTTTCATGATATTGAGCAGCTGCGGCAGTTCATCAAGTCCGGTCCGCCGCAAGAACCTGCAGACCGGCGGCACAGCATTGGATGAAGACGGTTTGAGGAACACTTTCGCCACGTCCGCCACGTTTACCGAAAGCAAAGTCCGCGTATCGGCTTCGCTCATCGTGCGGAACTTGAAGAGGGTAAATTCTCGTCCGCCCAGCGCCAGTGCGCGGCGGCGGGAAAAGAACGGATTTTGCCGGATGGAAGCGGCAACAAGCAATGCGATCAACACCATCAGCGGCAGCGTCACCATAAAAATGAGAGCGGCGATAAAAGGATCGAGCAGTGTTTTCATCCTGCCGTAATACATCAGGGAGTCCATCATTATTCTCGTATTGCCCATCATACTTGTCTGTTGATGCACCAGTACATCTGCTGCCCGTGCACTAGAACACAAAATTATTTGAACCAATAAAAACAATCCGCTATGACTTTATCGGAAAAGGATTTGAGGATTTCGGAAAATAGATTGAGGATTTCGGAAATAGATTGAGGATTTCGGGAAAAGCAGAAGGTTTACGGGTCGAAAACGGAATATGACAAGCGGAGCAACGGGGGAACAATTGGGAGAATATCAGATGCTTGCGTGTAATGCGCAGAGCGGCGGTGATGGATTGGTTTCGCTGCTTGAGTCTTTGCGGCGAGGAGTAATAACTGATGTTACGCAGAAAGTATGAAAGTAGTAAAAAATGGTTCGGCGCGGCGCAATAACTATGTTCATCCTGAGCAAATGCCGATGTTATTTATCGGCATGCGCCGAAGGATGAACTAATATATTAAGGTTGCGCCTTGCTCACCATGAACAGCATTTATAATTTGCATAACATCAGTTACTAATTTCTATTACTCTTCCGGAATGAGGTCGGGGTCAGTCCGGTCAGTTCTTTGAACTGCCGCTGGAATGTGAATTGATTATTGAAGCCGACCTTATCCGCGATCTGGTCATAGGTCAAATGATCGTGCTCAGGGTCGATCAAGATCAGTTTCGCATCGTTGATCCGCAGCGTGTTGATGTACCGGCTGAAATTATTCCCAAATCCTTCGGAGAGTGACTTCGAGATATATTTTTCATTCGTATTCAGCAGCTCCGCTATGTCCAATACCGAGAGATCAGACTTCAGATACAGTTTGTTTTTGGTGACCCGTTCGTTCAGTTCCCGATACAACTTCAGAAAATTGGTCTCGCCGCTCGCGCGCGCCATAACTTCGGGCACGTCGGGGATGTTCACTTCGCGCGCCATTGCAAATGAAAGTTCCATATTCCTTTCGAACAATGCCCGCTGCTGCTGCCGGATATTCAAATACATTTTCAGCATCACGACCGTTGAGATTACCGCAACAATGGAAAGCAGAAACCATAGAAGGATGATCTTGTTCTTATTCTGAACTTCCTTACTCAAATATTTGATATGCTCCGCTTTCCGCTCATCTTCGTGGATCAGCTGATACTCTGCGATCACATCGGCCGGTTCGCGCTTGTAGATCGAATTGGACAAATTATTGTACCGTCGGAAGAGTTCCTCATACTGCTGCGTCGATCCGTTCTTCACATATAATCGAAGAAGATACGAATAGACTTCCAGGAGCTTTGAAGGAGTATTCATCGCAATAAATGCACGTTCAGCAGCGCGGAGATGCCGCTCTGCCGAAGCATACCGCTTCAGGATCAGTTCAACCCTGGCGAACTGCAGATCAAGCGTTCCGTTGATGATCTCATCACCGATCGGACGATATTTCTCTGCAGTCTCGTGAAGGCGTTGTTCAATACCTGAGAGGACATTCCAGTCCAACAATGCGCTGATGATGTTGACCGAGATCGCCCCCGCCTCTTTTTTTTCTCCCATTTTTTCATATAAGCGGATCGCTTCGGTATACGACCGTAACGCAAGGTCCATCTTTCCCTGTTTTACAAACAGGATACCGATATTCTGATGAGAGAGGGCGAGGTCATATTCATCGTTGATGCGGGAAAAATATGAACGGGCCTTCAGAAGATTCTCCTGAGCAGAAAGATAATCCTCCGTCTTAATAAAGAGGAGACCGAGGTTGATATACGATTGATGGATACTGAGCGAATCGCCCAATGCCTCCGAGATGTGCAAAGAATTCAAATATGCCTTGATCGCTTCGCTGTACTGGTCGGTCATGTCATAATTGATGCCGAGATTGTTCCAACACGATCCGGTAAATTCCTTGTTCACCGCAGCATATTCCCTGGCGAGTGCCTTTTTATAATACTCTGAGGAGACGAAGAAACGGGAATTGTAGTAATTGACCAGACCGAGCGTGTAGCACGACCGTGAGATCAGAGAGTCCACATTCAGTGTGAGACTTCTCTTATAGGCAAGGGTTGCTATGCTGTCCGCAGCAGCAATGTCCGTTTCGATGTGAAGTCTTGCAGTTTTCAACAGTTCTGCGACCGAAGCGATTTGGTCCGATTCCTGAGAATTGGCAGTGCCGGAAAGAACAGACAACCCGACGGCAAGAGTGAAGAATACGGAGATGAAACGATGTGGATTACTGTGATGGAGAGTGTTCATATACTGTTATAATAACGATATTCAGGATACCTGACAACGGTCATTTCTTTCTTTGATCCATCACCTTGCGGATGACAGCGCAAAGGTCGGTGAACTCGTACGGTTTTTCAAGATAGTGACTGATCCCCGCCATTTTTGCCGAATCCGGATTGACAGTGCTGCTGTAGCCTGAACAGAGGATCACCGGAAGGTCCTTTCGGATCTTCATTACTTCTGCTGCAAGATTCATTCCGGACAGACCCGGCATGGTCTGATCGGTAATGAGGATGTCGAACTCATCAAAGTGCTGTTCGAAATATTCCAACGCTTCTTTCCCGTCCGACTTACAAATGACAGAATAGCCGTAGAGCGGAAGTTCGAGCTCGGCAAGATCGGTCAGCAGCTGTTCGTCATCAACAAACAAGAGCCGTTCCGCTCCCGCCGTTTCTACTTTGGCCGGCGAAGTTTCAACCTTGAATACGGCATCTGCAGTTATCGGCAAATAGATCTTGAATGCGGTCCCTTTTCCGGGAATGCTCTCTACGTGGATGTTTCCGCCGTGCGACTGCACGATACCGAGAACAACGCTCAATCCCATTCCCGTACCCTCGCCGACCCCTTTGGTGGTGAAGAACGGTTCGAATGCTTTGGCCAGTGTCTTCTCATCCATTCCGCGTCCGGTATCACGGCATTCGATCACGGAATATTCTCCTGCCGTGAGTTCTCCCGTATGGACACACACATTCTGTTCGAAGACAACCGAGGTCAATCGGATACTGAGGTTCCCCTGCTGTGCCATTGCATGCACGGCATTATTGGCAAGATTGAGGATGATCTCATGGATGCGGACAGGAT
>JBMOHT010000193.1:0-6932 GCA_049317705.1 Bacteroidota bacterium
AGCACAAGTTTCCCTTCCTTCACAGTCGTTCCGGTATAGATATCATTCGAGATCAGCAGGTTACCGTCCAGATCTGCCCAATCTACCAGCGGAGATAATTGTGATGCAGCGGAAATTGCGCACGATGTCTCCGTCATACATCCGAACATGATCTTCATATTATACGCGCGGGCGAGTGTGATCATCTTCTGCGCTTCGCGGAGCCCGGTGCATTTCATGAGTTTTATGACGATGCCGCTGTACGCGCCTTTCACCGTTTCCATATCCGAAAGACGCTGACAACTTTCGTCCGCAAGGATCGGCAGCGGACTCTTCTCCGTCAGCCATGCATGATCCTCCAACCGTTCTTTCGCCATCGGCTGTTCAACATACACCACTCCCTTTTCCTTCAGCCAATGGATCATATCGAGAGCGTAGTACCGGTCCTTCCATCCCTGATTCGGGTCTGCAGTGAGCGGTACGTCCGTAATTGCACGGACATTCTCGATCATCTCTTTGTCATTATCTTTTCCCAGTTTCACTTTGAGGATCTTGAATCCTTTCGCTTCTTTCGTCTTTTCACGGACCACATCGGGCTTGTCGATCCCAATAGTGAAGGTCGTATTTGGTGCTTTGTTCTTATTCAATCCCCAGATATTGTAGAGCGGCTGTCCCATCATTTTCCCGACGAGATCGTGCAATGCAATATCCACCGCTGCTTTTGCTGCAGTATTATAGAAGCGGATATGGTCAATATCATACAGGATCTCTTCCAATTGGAACGGACTGCTGTATTTCGAGAGATCCACCCGTCCGAGAAATTCCAATACACTCTCCTGCGAATCCCCCAAATACGGTGGAAGCGCTGCTTCGCCAAATCCGACCATTCCGTCGTATTCAATTTCCGTCAATACTGCCGGTGTGAATGTTCTACTGGCTTCAGCAACCGTAAATGTATGGCGCAGTTCCAATTTGTAGGGACGGAACGTCAGTTTCATTTTCTTACTTGTCTGCGAATTGATATTGAACAGCGGGATCGAAGACAACATTGACGATGCAGCGAGAACCGATGCGGATTTCTTGAAGAAAGAACGGCGGGAAGTGCTCATGATGATCTCCAAATTGAAGAAAATGCTCTTGTTTATCAGTATAAAAAAAAATAATGAATTAAGCACTGATAACAATTCCTTAACATTTGTGTTGTTTCTTTTCACACCATTCTTGAGTATGTTTGAGCGCAGAAATTATTAACCACCATTAACTATTTGGCCCGACTATGAGACTCGACAGAATAATCCAGGCGTTACTTCCCCACGATGAAAAATTCTTCGTCCTTTTCGATAAACTTGCCCGCACGATCGTTGAAGCAGCAGAGACACTGCGAACCCTCCCTTCACAGGGAAAGAACGAACGTGAAGCGACCGTTGTGAAGATCCAGGAATTGGAGAATAAAGCCGATTCAATCACTCACGAGATCTATACGGAATTGAATTCGACCTTCGTCACTCCGTTCGACCGCGAGGATGTGCATCTGCTCGCATCAACTCTGGATGATGTTCTGGATTATATCGACGGAAGCGCGAAACGCTTTCACATGTATAAGATCAAGAAAAATTCCGCAGACATCCAGAAACTCACAGAGATCATCTATCAGTCCGCACTGGAGATCCAGCGCGGCGTGATCCTCGTAGCGGATATGCAAAAGATGGACGAACTGCAGAAGATCCTCAAGAAGATCAATCAATTCGAGAATGAAGCTGATACAGTCTTCGATCATGCGATCGTCGAGCTCTTCGAGACCGAGACTGATGCGATCGAACTGATCAAAACAAAAGAAGTGCTGGTGAACCTGGAAACGACCACAGATAAGTGTGAGGACGTTGCCAATGTGCTCGAGACCCTCTTCATTAAACACGCTTAAGAAAGAACGACTATGCTCACGCTGGTAATTTTTATCATTCTGGTCGCTCTTGCGTTCGATTTCATCAACGGCTTCCACGACTCGGCGAACTCCATCGCAACGGTGGTCTCCACCCGGGTATTGAAACCGAGACAAGCGGTAATCTGGGCTGCCTTCTTCAATCTCGTTGCCGCATTCCTCTTTGATGTTCATATCGCAAAAACGGTCGGCAAAGGACTCATCCACATGGAGCTGATCGATGAGTTCGTCATCCTCGGCGGACTGCTCGGAGCGATCGCCTGGAATCTCATCACATGGTATTACGGTATCCCCTCCAGTTCTTCACACGCGCTCGTCGGCGGATATGCCGGTGCAGCGGTAGCGAAAGCAGGATTCAGTTCGATCATCTACAGCGGCTGGACCAATACGCTCATCTTCATCGCTGTTGCACCGTTGATGGGTATGGCAATGTCGTTCATCCTGATGGCGGCGATGATGTGGATCTTCCACAAACGCTCCTCTTCCAAGATCAACAGTGTATTCCGGAAACTTCAGCTCGTCTCCGCCGCGGCGTACAGTCTCGGACACGGAACGAACGATGCACAGAAGACAATGGGTATCATCACCACGCTACTCGTAACATCCGGTTATCTTTCGACATTTGAAGTCCCGACGTGGGTGATCCTCTCCTCGCATGCGGCGATCGCTTTCGGAACGTTGTTCGGAGGATGGCGCATTGTAAAAACGATGGGTCAAAAGATCACCAAACTGAAACCGTCCGGCGGATTTGCCGCGGAAACATCCGGTGCCATCACGCTGTTGGTAACAGCATTCAGCGGAATCGCAGTCAGCACAACGCACGTGATCAGCGGAGCCATTATGGGTGTCGGCGCAACGAAACGGTTCTCAGCGGTCCGCTGGGGACTTGCGGGCAATATCATCTTTGCATGGATCATCACGATACCGGCAGCGGCGGCTATTGGAGCGTTAAGCTATTGGTTCGTGAAATTATTCTAGCATTCGCTGTAAACAAAAAAAAGGCTCTCGTATGAGAGCCTTTTTTTTATACAGGAAAATACATTCTGAATGTTGTTCCTTTATCTGGTTCTGATTCTACATCAATGAACCCGCGGTGATTCTCTACAATCCCCTTTACCATTGCCAGTCCGAGTCCGGACCCCGTCCCGTCATCCTTCGTTGTGAAGAACGGCTCATAGATCCTCTGCAGAACATCCGGTGTCATTCCGATGCCGTCGTCAGTCACAGAGATGCAGATGTATTCACCATGTTTTCCTAATGCTCCGTTCAGCCGCATAGCACTCTTCATGGTCGTCTCGATGATGATCGTTCCATGTCCGCGGATCGCATCCCTCGCATTGAGACAGAGATTCAGCAGCGCCTGATGAAGCTGATTATTATCAGCACGGATGAGGGGATGATTCTCGTTCAATCGGGATTCGATCATGATGGTGTTCGGGAACGTGCGCCGGATGACATTGACGATCTCCGTTACCGGTTCGTTCACCTGCGTACTGTCAAAATTCAGTTCGGTCTTTTTGGCGAATGTGAGCAGCTGTTTCACCAGAGCCTGGCCGCGCTCGGTTGCTTTCGAGATCGGTTCCGCTGTCTCTTTTAATGTCGTGTGATCGATATTCTTCAGGAAGAGAAGTTTGTTGATCGCCGTGCCGATGATACCGAGGATGTTGAGGATATCGTGCGCGATACCGGAGGATAATGTACCGATGATCTCTTTCTTCTGAACATGCAGCAGCTGCTGTTCCAATTCGAGCCGTTTGCGTTCATTCTTGAACCGTTCCGAGATATCCCGTATCACGATCTGCACGGCATCCTGTCCCTGATAGATGAGTGTTGTTGCTGTCACTTCGCCAATGAATTCTCCGCCGTCCATCCTGCGGAACGGATATTCCCTATGAACATTCACCATCGTTCTCTGCAGCAGTTGCCGCAGCGTCTCTTTGAATGCATCGACATGCGGTGCTTCGAGAAAATCATGGAGTGACCGCTCGCGAAGAAGATCAAAAGATTCCGATTTGAAAACGGTCAATACGGCAGAATTGATGAAGTGGAATTTCTTTCCCACAAACACGATGATCGCATCGGGGGAAAGTTCTACCAGTGTGCGGTAGCGCTCTTCACTCTCCCGCAGTGCCGCGCCGGTATCCTTGTGATGCTGGACCTCGATCTGCAGATCGAGCGTCCGCTCATTCACCCGCTGCTCCAGTGTTCTGTTGGCAGCATGCAGATCACGTTGTGCTGCAGCAAGATCATCGACGATCCTATTGAAACTGCTCCCGAGCCGGTCGATCTCGGCGATGCCTGTGACGGGAACGTGTTCAAACGGATCGCCCGGTCGACGCTGAAATGCGTTCACGATCATGTCGATCGGCCGGACAATGATCCGTGTAATGATATAGACCATGACAACACCGATCAGGAAAACGATACTGCTGATAATTACAGCAGATCTTCTCTTCTGCTGAAAATCTTCGCGGACGTTCTCCAAAGAGAATCCAACATACATCGTCCCGACATCCTTTACACCGTCGGTCAGATGGATCGTGACAACATGCATCGATTGTCCGTTCACAGCAGCGTTGGAGTCTGCAGTTCCCGTATATTGATGTTTTATTGCTGACGCCAGATTATATGAATAGAACAACTTCCCGGCACTGTCCAAAACAACAATGAAACGGACATCATCATTCTTCTTCACCGGTTCAAGACGATGAGCGATCTCTTCGCGGTCATTTGCCAGAACGGCGGACGTGATAGAAAACGACGCAAACTCGGTGATGGAATGCGCACGGGATCGGGCGTCACCATACGTATGCTCTTGATACTGAATGGAGAGATAGAGATAAAAGAAGAGCGAGACTCCGGCTGCACCGACAGTGAAGAGCGTATAGATCCTCAATCGAAGGGATGTTTTCATCGATGTAATAAGTTGTCTCATTTACTGCCCATCGCCGGAGGATTCATGGTCATTGGTATGTTCATTTTTCACTTTGCATTTTGAACTTCCATTCTTCATTTTGAAGTAAGTTCATCATATTTTTCAGGTCAATCAAATGAAAAATCATTTTCTGTTCATGCTGCTAGTCCCTCTGTTCCTCTCTGCACAGCAGTGGATCAGAGTGAATCAGGCAGGTTATGTGCCGGAGTCACGGAAGATCGCTGTTCTTGTGTCATCCTTCCCGATCTCGAATATCACATCCTTCACGCTTCATAATGCTCTCACGGATGAACCGGTCGGCACATTCGGGAGAATAAAAAAATACGGTTCTTATGGACCATTTCCAGTCTCTTTCCGATTAGATTTCTCTAACGTTCATCAAACCGGCTCCTACTATCTGAGCGCAATGGATGTCTGTTCTCCCGTATTTACGATATCTCCTGATGTCTATAATGGTTCGTCGGATCACCTTCTTCGGTATATGCGTCAGCAGAGGAGCGGATATAATCCATATTTGAATGACTCATGCCATACCGGTGACGGATTCATTATTTATCACCCGACAATGGATTCTTCATACATCGACGTTTCAGGAGGATGGCACGATGCTGCGGATTATCTGCAATATGTCACAACATCGGCTACCGCAGTGTATCAAATGCTCTATGCATACCGGCAACACCCTGCATCGTTCGGCGACTCTTTCGGTGCAAATGGAAGACCTGGGAAAAATGGTATTCCCGATATTCTGGATGAAGCAAAGTGGGGATTGGACTGGCTCGTAAAGATGAATCCTCAGCCGGAAATGTATTTCAATCAGATCGCGGATGACCGGGACCACCGAGGATTTCGTCTTCCGACGGAAGACACAGTCAATTACGGCAGAGGAAAAGAACGGCCTGTCTATTTCATTACCGGTAAACCGCAGGGTATCTACCAATACAAGAACCGATCGACCGGCTCCGCATCGACGGTCGCGAAATTTGCATCAGCGTTCGCTTTGGGTTCCGAGTTATTGAAAGGTTCCTATCCTGAGTTCAGCACCATGATCGGGAAAAAAGCTGTTGAAGCATACGAGTATGCGGTTGCACATCCCGGAGTTTCACAGACCGCTCCCTGCCGTGCCCCCTATTTTTATGAAGAGGATAATTGGGTCGATGATGCGGAACTTGCGGCTTCGGCGTTATATGAATCGACCGGCGAGAAGAAATATCTCACCGATGCAGTCATGTTCGGGAGACAGGAACCGGTCACCCCTTGGATGGGTGCAGATACTGCGAGCCATTATCAATGGTATCCGTTCACGAATCTCGGGCATGCAAATATTGCATATTCTTCAACACATTCTTCCCGGCAGTTCATCTCGTTCCTGAAAGATGGAATAGAACGTGTCTATCAAAAAGGGAAATCCTCCCCCTTCCTGTTCGGGATCCCGTTCATCTGGTGTTCCAATAATTTTGTCAGTTCATTTCTCGAACAGCTCTATCTCTATAGAACGCTTTCTCATGACACTTCGTATGTCGAGATGGAATCATCACTCCGTGACTGGCTCTTCGGCTGCAATCCCTGGGGAACAAGTATGGTCGTCGGACTTCCCGCGTTCGGGGATTCCCCCTCCGATCCGCATTCTGCATTCACCCATGTCTATGGAATACCCATCAATGGCGGATTGGTGGACGGCCCGGTCCGGTCATCGATCTTTGCACAGCATAAGAAGTATATCCAATTGACGAAAGCTGATCCGTACGCTCCGTTCCAATCCGATCTCGCCGTGTATCATGATGACTGGGGCGATTACACGAACAATGAACCGACGATGGACGGTACGGCAAGCATGATGATGTATCTTTCATCGATGGAACAACCGCACAATTCAGGACAGCAGAACATGATGCGAGACAACGGCGGCATCATTCGGATGGACACAACAAAGAAAGAGATCTATCTCGTCTTTACCGGACATGAATTTGCGGACGGTTCTGAGACAATTACTTCTGTTCTCTCAAAACATAAGATCAAAGCATCATTCTTCTTCACAGGGGATTTTTACCGAACCGGCAGGTTCACATCATTGATCAA
>JBMOHT010000194.1:0-6907 GCA_049317705.1 Bacteroidota bacterium
AAAGATACTCTGGTTGTCTTTATTGGCAAGAATGGGCTCTTGTTCAAGAATAACTTTAAGTCATTGTAACAAAATGACTAGAGATACGCAAGAGGCGGAAGATGGTTTTTTCGTTAATTTTGAGGAAGTGCGGTTTAAGACGGCAGGATAAGAGAATAGACGCCGATCGTTTGTTCTTTTCCTTTTACTTGGATCTCGCCAAGGTCGCGACATTGAAATTCGGATTGAACCAAACGGAAAGTATTGGATTCGATAAGGATCTCATTCGCAGCGGATTTCGAGACCAGACGTGACGCGACATTCACCGTGTCGCCGATAACGGAATAGTTCAGTCGTTTTTCCGAACCCACATTCCCAAGGATCACTTTTCCCGTTGCGATGCCGATACCGATTGAGATGCGCTGCAGACCTTCGAGTGAGAACTCTTCGTTGAGTTGTTGCAGACGATTCTGCATAGCAATGCCCATGCGGACGGCACGCAGCGGATCCTCGTCCGTCGGGAACGGTGCACCAAAGAGGATCATGATCTCGTCGCCGGAAAATTTGTCGATCATGCCGCCGTGTGCGATGGCGACATCGGTCATGGCGGAAAAATATCTGTTGAGCAGCTGAACGATCTGTTCTGCGCCCATCTGCTCCGTCATCCGCGTGAAGCCGCGGATGTCGCTGAAGAAGATCGTCATTTCGCGCAGTTCCCCTTCGAGTTTCGGACGGATCTTCCGTTCGATGATGAGGTCGACCACTTCTTTCGGTACATAACGCGAGAATGTATCACGGACGAATTCGCGCTCTTTCAGTCCGACCGCCATCTTGTTCACATGCATCGCCAGCTGATTGATCTCATCTTCGTTGTGGACCGGAACAGGAAGAGAAAAATCGCCGCGCTCGATCCTTTCCAGCGTCGGAAAGAATTGATGGATCGGTTTCACGATGAGAGTGCGGGCAAGCAGCACGATGCCGACGCTCAAAAAGATGAATACACCGACTGAGATGGAGATCAGGATCGTCTGCAGTGAATAGATGACATTGTACATCCCTTCAATGGAGAAGACAATGGTCAATGTCCCGATGAGGGTCGTGGAGGGAACTGTTCTGATCGGAACAACAGCGATGCTTTGTTTGGACGATTCAACGAATGTGATCTGCTCTTTCTTTGTGGCGAGCACAGCACGGACCGCCATCGATGAATCCATTTCGAACAATCTGTTCACAGACAAGGCGGCAACGATCCTGCCTGATGAATCTGCAACAGTTACATCCAGAATGCGGGAATCGAGCTGTTTCAATTCGAAGAGAAGACTGTAGAGACTGCGCGAATTCTGGATGTCGTATCCGCGCGCAATGTCGATCGCCACTGTATGAGAAACACTCAGCATCGTCTGCTGCATCTCGTTGATGAGATATTCGCGGCTGTAGCGGACAGCAAAGACCGTGAAGATGATATCGCCGATCAGCACGATGGGAGTGACGAACAGAAGGAATTTAAGACCAATGGAGAATTTTTTCACTGAGCGGATTACAATTCGTATTCAAGTTCGAAGAAGATCTCGTTGGCCTGACGTCGGTTCTGTTCAAGATTCAGAACAACCTCAAGCTTAGCAAGGTAACCTCTGCTGATGGTATAAAGGAATCCCTGTGCCCATTGGATGGATTCGTCCTTCGCCGCGGAACGGTTCGGATCGAAATACTCAACGCGCGAGGTCATGCGCAGCGTGGAAACGACCGAGGAAAGATCGTAATTCATGGTTAGATATGTACCGGCACTGTGCAGCGTTCCGTAATTCCGTGTTAATGCTTCAAATGCAAGGGTTGCATCGCCCACATACGCCATTGCTTCAATGCCGAGCGCTGTCACTTCAACTCCGGAATATTTCTTCACTGTGCCGTTTGCGAACATCGAATTCTTCCGGCCGTAATATCCGTTCAATCCGATCTGGAATGCATCGAACGAATAGACCGCATGACCGACAACATCCTTGAAATTATTATCATCTTTCAGATCATTGACGCCGTTCCCATTGGTGATGCCGAGTCCAAACGTGAGCGCTTCTCCGCGCGATTCCCAATAGATACCGACATCCAGATCACGCAGCATGAATCCGGGCATGACCGAATCCGGGGACAGTGAAGTGCTTTTGGTTGTAGAATGCGAAACGGTGAACGGATCGAAATATCCGAACGGATTCCGGATCTGTCCCATCGTCAATTGACTGTTCAGCGGAAGATCGTGCTGGATGAAATATGCACGCTCCAGCTGTGCACGGATGAGATTGTCCTTCATCGTATATTCGATCAATGCGGACGAATGCTCGCTGATGTCCGCATCGAGGAACAGTTTCACTTCGCGGAACTGGAACGACAGCGGCTGAGGATAGTTCCTGTTATAGAACATGTTGAATTCCACCTCGACGGAAGGCTTGATATCCCCTGCAAACACCCTTGTTACCGACAGTATGCCGGCAATCAAAAGCGCTATCCGATGGCGGACGCTATTGTTGTTTTTCTTCGGCATACATTCTTTCAAACTTATTCTGTTTCTGCATTTGCACCAACGAACGTTCGATCTCCTGCCTGGTCTTTCCCTGACGGAACTGTTCCTTGATAAAACGGTAGATCACACGGGGATAGATCACCGCAGGACGGTTGATGGTGAAGAGGACATCTTCAATGAAATTCTCTAACGGGACGGTAACGAGCAGAATGGTCTTCGCATCGAATTCCTTTTCCTGAATGAGCGTGTTCTCGACCTCAGCCAGGTGATCATCCAATATCTTATCGATGGAGGTGTGGACCTTTTCGGAAAGATTTTCCTGAGCGCGGAGTGAAGCGCTGACGAAAAGAATTCCGAACAGAACGAGGAGAATACGACGATATGAAAAGAAAAAGGGCATGTTCCGGTGATAAATTACCGAAATCATGCCCTAATCGCAATGAACAGAATAGAGCATATCTCAAAAATACCTTGTCACCCCCGAATGCTCTTATCGGGGGTCCAGCTTAATGGATTCCCGCCAAAAACGTGCGGGAATGACAAAATTGCTAATAGAGTATTTCATTTTTTACGATAGCTCTAGTTTTCTTTAGAACGCAGACACTCCAGAACAATTTCTTATACTTCTTTGCGTCTTAGCGCCTTTGCGAGAGAATCCTGTTAACACAATAATGCTAATATCACTCCTTCTTCAAATACATCGGCGTCACACCCATATTCCACCAGGTGAACGAATAGATATCCGCTGCTTCTTCGATGATCTTCGCAGTCGGTTTTCCCGCGCCGTGTCCGGCGGAGGTCTCGATACGGATCATCACGGGATTGGTCCCTTTGTATTTCTCCTGCAGCGTGGAAATGTATTTGAACGAATGCGCCGGCACAACTCGGTCATCATGGTCCGCGGTCGTAACAAGCGTTGCAGGATAATTCACTCCTTCGCGGATGTTATGGATGGGAGAATATCTCTTCAGATAATTGAATTGCACGGAATCATCCGATGAGCCGTAATCGTTCACCCATGCCCAGCCGATGGTGAACTTCTGGAAGCGGAGCATATCCATCACGCCCACAGCAGGCAGCGCAACCTTGAAGAGTTCGGGACGCTGATTGATCGTCGCTCCGATAAGCAGTCCGCCGTTTGATCCTCCCTGGATCGCGAGCTTCGAAGGATTCGTGTACTTCGCACCGATAAGATATTCCGCTGCTGCCGCAAAATCGTCGAACACATTCTGCTTGTTCAGTCTCATTCCCGCTTCGTGCCACTTCTCGCCGTACTCACCGCCGCCGCGAAGATTCGCCACTGCGTAGATTCCTCCCTGTTCCAGCCAGAGCAGACGAGAAGCACTGAAGCTGGGATTCATCGAGATGTTGAATCCGCCGTATGCATAGAGCAGCGCAGGATTGTTCCCGTCGAGCACCAATCCTTTTTTGTGGACGATGAACATCGGTATCTTCGTACCGTCCTTGCTCGGATAGAAGACCTGTTTCGTCTCATAACCGGTCGGATCGAAATCGATCTCGGTCCTGCGGAACAGTGTTGATGTCTTCGTCTTCAGATCATATTTATATATAGTGGAAGGATATGTGAACGATGTGAGCGAGTAGAATGTGAATTCATCTTTCCGCTCGCCGCCGAATCCGCCGAGTGTGCCGAGTGTCTCGAGCGAGATCTCGTTCTCAAGTTTCCCGTTCAGATCATACACGTATGCATGATGACTGACATCCTTCATATAGACTGCGAAGAGTTTCCCGCCGACAACAGAAATGGAGACGAGTGGTTCAGCTTTTTCGGGAAGGATCGTTTTCCAGTTCGCTTCTTCGGGATGCGCGGGATCGCACAGCACCACTTTCTGATTCGGAGCATTCTTATTCGTGGAAAGGAGCAGCTTATCCCCCACATTGTCGATGATGCTGATATCATCATCGAATGTGGTCATGATCGGCTTGAACTCCGTCCGTTTCTTCAAGTCGCGGTAGTAGAGCGCATTTCCATTCGAGCCGCGCTGACTGAGATACAGCAAGAGGAAGCGTTCATCTTCGGTGAGTCCCACACTGAACAAGCGCTGCGGATTCGCTTTGTCCTCATACACCAGCATATCGTTGGACTGCGGCGTGCCGAGGATATGGTAATACACTTTATGATACGCGTTCGATGTGGAGAGTTTGGAACCGGTGTCGCTCGGCGTTGCATAGCGTGAATAATAGAAGCCGTTGCCGTACCACGCGATTCCTGTGAACTTCGCCCATTCGATCTTGTCGCTCAGCAGTTTCTTGCTTTTCACATCCATCACATAGATCTCGCGCCAATCGGAACCGGCTTTGGAGATGGCATACGCGAAGTATTTTCCTTCCTTATCGAATGCCGTTCCCTGCAGCGAGGTCGTGCCGTCACCGGAGAGTTTGTTCGGATCGAGAAAGAGTTCCGGCGCAGCATCGAGCGAACCGCGCTGGATATAGAGAATGCTTTGATTCTGCAGTCCGTCATTCTTGTAGAAATACCAGTTCTTTCCCGCACGGAACGGTGCCGTATATTTCGGATAATTAAGCAGTTTGGTCAGACGTTCCTTCACTTTTTCGCGGAACGGGATCTTGTCCAGATAGCTGAATGTGACGGCGTTCTGTTCGCCGACCCACTGTTTCACGGCAACGGCCGTATCCTGCTCAAGCCAGCGGTATGGATCGGCTACTGTGTTCCCGAAATACGAATCCTGATGGTCGACCTTCGCCGTCTTGGGATATTGATACTGCGCTGTCATGAACGAAGTCGCCAGAATGATGAGAAGAAGAATGGATTGTTTCATGCGTTTCCTTTTTTAATTGATCACTTTATAGATTGGATAATATTTTCCATCACCGAAATACTTATCGACCACATTCCACGTTACCATGCCGTCCTCAGATTCCGGTTCGAGCAGATAGAACACCAGACGAGAGAGCGGCTGGTTCATTTCAACGCTGTACGTGCCCGCGGAGAACTGCATCTGTGCTGTTTCAAATGTTCCCTCAAGCACCCGCATTTTATGTTTTTGATATTCGCGTTCTCCTTGTTTGTTCTGCTTAATGGCGAATCGCTGGACATTCATCGACTTTGCATCGGTGATGCGTGTGAGAATAATCCCGTGTTCCTGAAGCAGTTTGATCACTTCGGTGAGCGAATCCGGAATGATGTACCGGTTCGGTATCTTTGCTTTCTTTACCGCACGCGTATTATAGAACTCCGTCGTCGTGATGGTCTTAAGACTATCCTCATTCATCAGATACATGATCTCGTTCGAGTACGGATTGCGAATCTCTTTCACAGCCGCAAGCAGCAGCTGATGCGCCGAATCGGATTCGATCACTTCGGCGCTGACCGCCATGGAGTCCATCTGCACGATATTCTTCGATTGTTCATCCGCTTTGGCGATCACTTCTTTGATGGCGATGGTGTTCGCATTCGCTACATCCAAAATGCTGATGACGAGCGCCTTTGTTGCCGCGATGCGCTGCTGGAACGTAATGTAGGAATATGCTTCGCTCAATATTCCGATACGATTGCGGAATCCGACATAATTGCTGTTGAATCTCGGTTCGGTTGCCCAGAAAAAGAATCCCGGCTTGCCCGCGGGTGTCTTCTCAAGATAATCGCCGTACCGGTGAGTCCTGAATTTCTGCGCTTTCACTTTCTCTTCCACTTTCGGGAAGAAGACATTCCTCGAGTACTCATCCAATCCCGGTTCGATGACGGGATTGAGCGCATAACTATACGTAATATGATATCCGTGGAACGAACCGTTCGTCGTATGAAGGTCCACCGTCACTTGAGGATCGTACTCATTCAGCATCTTCACGAACGAAGTTACCTCGGGTGACTCCAATTTCATGTGATCGCGGTTCAAGTCCAGATTCTGACCGTTCGCCCTCGCTCCCATTCCTGCAATAGGACCGTATTGCCACGGACGATTATAGAGACTGATCATATCGTTTCCGTCCGCATTGAAGATGGGAACGATGAGCAGCACCAGTCTTCTTCGCCATTCGGAATGCTTCCCCGCTTTCAGTTCACGGAGCAGTTCGAGCATCGCTTCTTTTCCTTCCACCTCGCCGGCGTGGATGTTCCCCTGAATATAGACAACGAGTTTGCCGGATTTTTTGATCGTCTCCGGCCGGGTGTCAGCAACATCACCATATACGATCATCGGCAGGTGTTTTCCCTGCGTTGAGTATCCGAGCCATGTTTGTTTCATCGTAGTGCCGTCGATCTTCAGCGCGTCGATGAAATCCATCACATCTTGATACCGCGATGTCTCCTCATAGTTCGTCCGCTCGGGCCTGGTCAGCTGAGCGAACGCTGTTATGGAACATAAAAAAAGAAGCACTAAACTTCGTTTGACAATTGTCATTGAACTTCCATAAAAGTTAATTGATGAGCTTTTC
>JBMOHT010000195.1:0-6894 GCA_049317705.1 Bacteroidota bacterium
TCTTCAATGAACAGGGAGTCCGCTGGTTCCACACAGGCGGAATCTTTTCAGCATTGTCTGAGTCCACAAGACTCGTTGTGGCAGAAGCAGTAAAAGCAGCTCATGAAGCAGGAACGGTCGTTTCTTATGATCTGAACTTCCGCTCGAAATTGTGGAGCAGCAAGGAAGCGATTGAAACGACGAAACCGCTCGTTCCTTACATCGACTGTCTTATCGGTAACGAAGAGGATTTCCAGAAAGTACTCGGCTATGAAGTAGAAGGTGTTGATGTGGAAAAAGGAGAGATCGACACGACGGCATTCAAGAACATGGTGAACAAAGTGGTGAAGGACTTCCCGAATGTGAAAGTAGTAGGAACGACACTGCGAGGTGTCCGCTCAGCCGGTATCAACGACTGGTCCGCCATTATGTGGAACGACGGAACCTTCTACGATGGTCACTCCATGCCTGCACTCGAGATCGAAGACCGCGTCGGCGGCGGTGACGGATTTGCATCGGGCTTCACGTTCGGCTTTTTGAACGGGAAGACACCACAGGAATGTGTGAACTACGGCGTGGCGCACGGCGCGATGCTGATGACGACGCGCGGCGACTCGAGCATGATCACACTCGAGGAACTGAACCATGTCGCAAAGGGCGGCAGCGCCCGTATCAAACGGTAACAATGTCACACAAAGTCCGCCTCAGGCGGACAAAGCCACAAAGAGATAATAGAACACGGATGCCACGGAAAAAATGGATCTTCACGGATACAAAATGTAGGTCCAATCGAAATTCAATATTAAATTGTAGGACACCCTGCCCCGCCACAAAGACGGCGGATAAATAGGGTGTCCTACATATAAATAAATTTATGAGAATGAAATATTTTGCAATTATTTTAATTGTTACGTCAAATGCTTTTGCACAGAAGAATGATGTTCCATTCTCCGTCACCAACCCAATCGCATCGGCAAGACATTCCGAAACAGTCAGTATCGATCTTCGCGGATTCTTTCAGCACCATCCGGCATTGAAGGGGAAAACACTTTCCATTCTTGAAAAAAAGAAGGTGCTTGTCTCACAAGTGATCGACAACGATCAGGATGGTGTTGATGATGAACTGATCTTCCAATCATCATTTGCGGCGAACGAGACAAAGAGATTTGCGGTCCATTCCGCAGCGAAGGAGCAACAGTTCACTTCGGTTACGGACTGCCGATACGTTCTTCCCAGAGCGGACCTTGCATGGGAGAATGACCGCATTGCATTCAGGATCTACGGTTCCGTGCTTGCAGGAAATGTCGATAACGGTACGGACGTCTGGACGAAACGTGTCCGCTATCCTATCGTGAAAAAATGGTACGACGGCGAGGAACAGACGCCAAAGATGGTCTATCACGAGGATCACGGAGAAGGAGCAGATTTCTTCTCGGTCGGTCGCTCACTCGGCGCAGGCAGTGCCGGACTTGTCTGGAACGGAAAACTTGTCCAGCCCGGACTCTTCAATAATTTCCGCATCATCTGCACAGGACCGATCAGAACATCGTTCGAGGTCTATTATACAAAGATGATGCTCGATTCTTTTCCGGCACTGATCGTGAAACGCGTAACGCTGGATGCGGGAGAGCAGCTGAATTCTGTCACTGAACGGTACATTACGGCAGTGAAGAGCGATTCTCTGATACTGCAGACCGGACTGGTAAAACGGAAATCCGTATTGTTGAACCGCAGCGCTGACGGCCGTATCCTTTCGTTGTGGGGACCGGTCAATGCCGATGCTGTTAACGGGAATCTCGGAACAGC
Source organism: Bacteroidota bacterium (assembly GCA_049317705.1). GTDB lineage: Bacteria > Bacteroidota > Ignavibacteria > UBA10030 > UBA8401 > UBA8401. The sequence continues at coordinate 1,786 of JBMOHT010000195.1, forward strand.
GGTGATCCTTGCGCGGGACAATGTTTCGGCCTCCGCCGATACGCTGCATTTCTATCTCTCATCATCTTTCGCCGCACAGCAGCAGATCTCCTATTATTCAGGCGCAGCCTGGAGCAGAATGGGTGATATCACCGGCGAACAGCAATGGAACGGCTATCTTGAGGATTTTCTCAGACGGATCCAAAAACCATTGATCATCACATTCCATTAATCCTGAAAAATAATTCGAACAGGTATGACAAAAGCTGAAGTTCTCTCCGCAATATCCGCATCCGGCGTTGTTGCCGTTATCCGATTGAATGACACGAAAAAACTTGCCGCCGTGATCGAAGCGGTCCGCAAAGGGGGCGTGAACTGCATCGAGATCACGATGACGGTCCCGGGAGCAGTCGAGATCATCCGCACGCTGGCATCGACGATGCCTGCCGATGTACTCATCGGCGCCGGAACGGTCACCACACCGCAGATCGCAAAAGATGTGATCGCAGCGGGAGCGAAATTCGTTGTGAGTCCGGTGCTGAATCTGGACGTGATCGCAGTCTGTAAAGAAGCGGGAATCGCCTGCATGCCGGGATGCTACACTCCCACCGAGATCTTCACCGCGTGGAACGCCGGTGCGGATGTGGTGAAGGTGTTTCCTGCCACATCGCTCGGACCGAAGTATTTCAAGGACCTTTCCGGACCGTTTCCGCATATTAAACTGATGCCAACGGGCGGCGTGACGATCGATAATGTCGGTGAATGGATCGCTGCCGGTGCGGTCGCCGTCGGTATCGGAAGCGATCTGCTCGATAAGAAAGCGATCGACGACGGGACATTCGATATCCTCACAGAAAAAGCTTCGCGCATGTCCGCCAACTTCAAAGCGGCAAAAGAAAAATTGAAAAAATAATTGTACGGTTTTCATGAGCTCAGAACTTCACGGACTATTCTCTCTGCAGGGAAGAACGGCGATCATCACAGGAGCAAGCACTGGACTCGGCCGCGGAATGGCTGTCGCTCTCGCATCCGCAGGTGCGGATTGTGTGCTCGTCTCCCGATCTTCACCGGATGAAACGGTCTCTGCCATTGAAGCAATAGGAAGGAAAGCAGTCGTCGTCCTTGCCGATGTTGCAGAACGGACCTCCACAGAGAAGATCATTTCAGCGGCGATGAAAGAATTCGGCAGGATCGATATTCTTGTGAACAATGCCGGCATCATCCGCCGCGAGGATGCACTGGAATTTACGGAGAAGGACTGGGATGAGGTGATGGATGTGAATGTGAAGTCGGGTTTTTTCCTTTCGCAAGCGGCCGCACGGCAGATGATCAAGCAGGGAAAAGGAAAGATCATCAATATCGCATCGCTTTTATCATTCCAGGGAGGGATCAGAGTCCCGTCCTACACCGCCAGTAAAGGTGCTGTAGTGCAGGTAACGAAAGCACTCGCGAATGAACTGGCGTCCAAAGGGATCAATGCGAACGCCATTGCTCCCGGATATATGGTCACCAGCAATACCGAACAGCTGCGCAATGATGAAGGACGCCATGATGCCATCACCGGCCGGATCCCGATGGGACGGTGGGGAACACCGGACGATCTATCGGGCGCAGTGGTCTTCCTTGCTTCCTCAGCTTCTGATTATGTGAACGGTCACGTGCTGGTGGTGGACGGCGGTTGGCTGGCGCGGTAAAAAAACAGACTTCAAATAATCGTCATTCCGGCGTACGCCGGAATCCAGAGCGCTGGATGCCAGTCCCAAAGGGATCCCTTTGGGACGTTCGCTGGCATGACACACACTTCTATATGAAATGAGATCAAAATGGAAATCCGATTCGCACCAAATCAGCACGCAGCAAAACGCATGACCACCGAAGAATTACGGGAGAATTTCCTTGTTAAGGATCTCTTTCAGGACGGCGTAATTTCAATGATCTATTCCGATGTGGACCGTGCGATCATCGGCGGTATCGTTCCGCTCAAGGAACCGCTGAAACTTCTGGCGAGCAAGAAAGAAATGGCGGCGGAATATTTCTGCGAACGCCGCGAAGTGGGTATCATCAATCTTGCGGGTGACGGCTCCATCTCGGTGGACGGGACATTCTATTCGCTGCAGAAGAATGATGTGCTCTATATCGGACGCGGTTCTAAGGAAGTGAACTTCTTCAGTGTTGCTGCGGACCAGCCGGCCCATTTCTATCTGATGAGCTATCCCGCACACAAGGAATATCCGACAGCACTGGCGAAATTCGCCGATGCGGAACCTCAGCCGCTCGGGACGACAAGCGATGCCAACAAACGGACGATCTACAAGTACATCCATCTGAAGGGGATCAAGAGCTGTCAATTGGTGATGGGAATGACCATCCTCGAGGACGGGTCGGTCTGGAACACGATGCCGTCGCACACGCACGTGCGCCGTTCGGAAGTGTATCTGTATTTCAATTTGAATCCAGATTCGATGGTGTTCCATTTTATGGGAGAACCGCAGCAGACGAGGAACATCATCGTTCGTAACGAACAGGCAGTGATCTCGCCGAGCTGGTCCATTCACAGCGGCGCCGGAACGCGTAATTACGCGTTCGTCTGGGCGATGGGAGGAGAGAACCAGGAATTCAGCGATATGGATGCGATCCCGATGAAGGATCTGCTGTGATGAACCGATTATCCGTTCTTGTTCTGTTTGTTTCCTTTTTCACCAGTGCGCAGACGAAAGAATTCACCATCGATAACTGCGTGAATTCTTTCAACCCCGCGAAAGTTGAATCCACAAAGGCCGGTTACCAGTATTGGTTCGCAGACAAGAACTTTCTGGACGGCCGGACGCTGAAGATGAGCGTGGTAAAACCGCACGATGCGACCCATCCGCCGCACCGTCACAGTGAAGATGAGTTCTTCTTTGTGCTTGAAGGGAAGGCGGAATTCTTCCTTGATGGTAAGACGAAGACAGCAGGACCGCTCACGAGTTTCTATTGTCCTTCCAACCACGAACACGGGATCCGCAATGTCGGAGATTCCGTGCTGAAATACTTAGTGATCAAAAAATACGAGATGAATAAATGAGATTCCGGAATATCATCATCTGCACGCTGTTGCTGCTCGATACAGTTTCCATCCTTGCCCAAAAGAATCCCGCCAAGAATGAGGCGATCGATATCGCGGGATTCTATGACAGCGCTCACCATTGGTACGACATCAACGACGAAGTGCCGAAAACGATCATGCCGGAGAAGGACCAGAAAAAATATTCCAAGGATCAGATCGAAGCGATCGCGGACAACATCCTGCTCTATCAGAGAGCGAACGGCGGATGGCCGAAGAATTATGATATGCTTGCCATCCTGACGGATGAACAAAAGAAAGCGATCGTTGATTCGAAGAATGATATTTCGCTTACCACGTTCGATAACGGTGCCACCCATTCGCAGATCGCGTATCTTGCGAAAGCATTTAAGAAGACGAAGCAGGAACGGTTCAAAGATGCGGTGCTTCGCGGTATCGACTTCATCCTGTCTGCACAATATCCCAACGGCGGCTTCCCGCAATTCTATCCGGATACGAAAGGATACCGGAAGTATATCACGTTCAACGACGGTGCAATGGGGGGCGTGATGGAAGTGTTGGGAGATATCGTCCGTTCGGAGAAACAGTACGCGTTCGTTGATGATGCACGCCGCGCCAGCGTAAGGATTGCGTTCGACAAAGGGGTGAATTGCATCCTGCAGTGTCAGATCAACGTCGGTGACTCGCTCACCGCATGGTGCCAGCAGCACGACAATGTTACGCTGAAACCGCAGAATGCCAGGACCTTCGAACCGAAAGCGATCTGCAGTATGGAAAGTGCGGAAATAGTCCGCTTTTTAATGGAGATCGATGCTCCGTCCGCCGAAGTGAAGAATGCCGTTCATTCCGCTGTTGCGTGGTTCAGAGGTTCGGCGCTGTACGGCATCCGGGTCGAGAACCGGAAAATGGATACCACGAAATTCCAGTATCATACATCCACAGAGGACAGGGTGCTCGTCCGCGATGAGTCCGCGCCGCAGATCTGGTCACGTATGTATGAGATCGGAACGAATCGTCCTCTGTTCTGTAACAGAGACGGGAAGGTAGTGTACTCTCTTGCTGACGTAGAACTTGAACGGCGGACCGGTTACGCATGGTACGGTTATGGACCGCAGGAAGTGTTGAACCGTTATGATGCATGGTGCAGCAAATGGAATACTTCCCGTATCATGCGAAAATGAAGCGACTCCCGCTGAGGATATTGTTCCTTCTCTTCTGTTCTGTGCTATTCTTGAAGACGCAGACCATCGTTCTCCGCGACAGTGTCTATTCTCCCTCTATCAATTCTTTTTCTCCCATGACGATAATTCTGCCTGAAGGATATCGTCAGTCCAAAGAACGGTTCGGTTCCCTCTATCTTCTGCATGGATTCAATCAGGATCATTCCTCATGGGTGAACAATTCCACTCTTGTTGAAACTGCGAAACAATACCGATCGATCATCGTCTGCGTCAACGGAAAGAATTCATGGTATTCAAATTCCGTCACTCAGCCGGAGCTGCGCTATGAAGATCTTCTTACAAAGGATATCATTCCGTTCATCGATAAAAAGTATCGGACCGTTCCGGATAAGCAGCACCGGTCCATCTGCGGATTGTCGATGGGAGCATACGGTGCACTCAAATACGGATTGAAATATCCCGCTCTGTTCGGTTTCGCGGCAGGACTCAGTCCATCCATTCAATTCCCGGCAGGACTGGAAGATTTGGCGATCGTCGCGAGACGCTCCGCCGCATCCAATGCCAGTGTACGAAGTGCGTTCGGCGCGGTACGGAATGAACAATGGAATGCGAATGATATCTTCTTCCTCGCGAAGGAAGCCGCCGCCGATTCACTTCCATATTTCTACCTTGCCGCAGGTTCGCAGGACAATATCCCCGAAGTGATCACGCAAACGCATGAACTCGCCGGCATCTTCCGGAAAAAGAAGATCCGTTTCGAGATGCACGAATCCGATGGAGGGCACGACTGGCTCTTCTGGGAGCAGAATCTTCAGACGGTACTGCAAAGAATCACCGCCGCTATGAAATAGCATTGCTTTTCCCCCAAGGTAATTCTACATTATT
>JBMOHT010000196.1:0-6878 GCA_049317705.1 Bacteroidota bacterium
GTTTTTGGAAGAACCGTTCGGGACGGATCCGATCGAAGGTAGAGAATGTTTCATCCTCGGAATAACCGGAACAGAGAAGTACCTTGACGTTCGGATTCAGAGCGTGCAATCGTTCGAATGCCGCTTTCCCATTCATCCGCGGCATGGAATAATCCAGGATGACCATGGAGATCTCGTCTGAATGCTTTTGATAGAACTCGATCCCTTCCCACGGATCGACTGTGCCGATCATGGTGAACTGAGTATCGGAAAAGATATCCTGAACAAGTTCGATCACGGAATGATCGTCATCGATCACAAGGATCGTTCTCTTCTCTCCCGGCAAGTAGGTACGTACTGTCTTCTTCGGTTCCGCGGGTAGCTGCTGAATATTCTGGACCGGCAGGACCACTTCGAACCGCGACCCTTTTCCCTCCTCACTTTGAATATGGATACCGCCGAAATGTCCCCGGATGATCCCGAGAACCGCTGCGAGTCCGAGACCGCGGCCGGTGAACTTCGTGGTGAAGAACGGATCGAAGATCCGAGACAATGTCTCCTTACTGATGCCGCAGCCTGTATCGATCACCTGAAGCAGTGCGTATGTTCCGGGCGCCAGCGGCTGATCTCCGATCCCCCAATATTCCATGTTCGATTGAGTGATCGATATCTCAGATGTCCGAATGGTGATGGTTCCCTGCTCGGGACCGATCGCTTCGCCGGCATTGATGATCAGATTCATGATCACTTGCTGGATCTGACCGATATCCCCTTTCATCGTCAGCGGATGAGGGAACAGATCGAATATCATCTGTGCATTCTTCGGAACGGAGAGTTCAAGGATCTGCACATTGTCCTTCACCAGCACATTCAATTCGAATTCCACCGGAAAGAGTTTCCCCTTGCCGGAATATGCCAGCAGCTGGCGTGTAAGACTCGCGGCACGCTCCGACGCCTTGATCGCTTTGGAAATATTATCCGCGACCGGACTCTCCTTCGGCAGCTTACTCAATGCAAGGCTCGACTGTCCAAGAATAGCGACCAAGAGATTGTTGAAATCATGCGCGATACCGCCGGCGAGTGTTCCGATGCTCTCAAGTTTCTGTGAATGCCTGAGGGATTCTTCTGCCTGTTTGCGTTCCGTTATATCGATGTCGATGCAGAACAATTCCTGCGGTCTGCCGGTAATGCGGACGATGGTGTGACTGGAGAAGACGGTTACGCGGGTCCCGTCTTTCCGGACCAACGACAGTTCGGACGCGGGGATCGGCTCCCCGGTTTTCGCCATCATCGTCATGGCATCGCGCACAGGCTGCTGCATCTCGTCCGGTATGATCAGATCCAAAAGGTTCCGGCCGATCGCTTCCTGTTCCGTATATCCGTATAATCGCTCCGAAGCACGGTTCCAGTACTGCACTGTCCCGTCCGGCGCATATCCCTGTACTGCCACTGTTTGGACATCCTGCAGGATCTTTTTGAAGCGAAGTTCACTTTCGCGCAGTGTTCGTTCCGCATTCCTGCGGAAGGTTACATCAAAGAATGTGACCACTGCTTGACGTACGGCACCTGTTTGATCGCACACTTTATGGGCATTGCACTGCATCCATTTAGGACCGTCACTGTCCGGCATGATTACACCCAACACCTGCTCCTGCATAGATCGTTCGGATCTCAGCACCTGATGAACAGGGTAATCTTCCACAGGCAACCGCTCTCCGTTCTCACGGATAAAATGCCAGACGGGATCGATGGCGGTCTTTCCCATCATTTGATCCTTCGTCAGCCCCAGCAGTTGCTCGGCCCGTTCATTGCAGAAGATGATCTGCGTATCAGGCGCATGAGCGACAACGCCGATGTCGATATTCTCCACGAGGGAGCGGTATTTGTTCTCACTCTCGCGGAGATACTCTTCCGCCTGTTTCCGTTCAGTGATATCCTGGATCGTTCCGAGAAGACGCTGCGGATTCCCGCCGGCATCGCTCTCCAATTCACCGATCCCGTGGACCCATCGTTCTTCCCCAGTGAGCCGGTTGATGATCCGATACTCGATATTGAACCGTTGTCTTTTCCCTAGCACATCCTCTGTGAAATGTCTCGTGACGGCGGGCCTGTCCTCCGCATGAATGACCTCAAGCCAATCTTCGATCGGATGGACAACATCCGGCGGAAGACCAAGCATCAGAGCAAGTCTCTCAGAACTGAACCACGATGACCGGCCGATATCAAAGATGTAACTGCCGATGCCCGATGCTTCCTGCGAAGCTTTCAGCATCCCTTCGCTCTCTTTCAGAGCGCGGAGTGCTCTCATCGTTTCCGTGTTGTCCCGCAGTGATGTAACGCGGACCTCGCGGCCGAGATATTTCATCATCTTTCCGTGAAGCGTACAGGGAAAGGTTGTACCGTCCTTCCGGAGTGCCGTCGCTTCATATGGAAGATCAAAACCCGACAAGATATTCTTCATCACCATGTCGCGGTCCTCGGGAACGATCCATTCGATACCAAGTCTGCCGATGGCTTCTTCGGAAGTGTATCCGAACATCTTTTCCGCCATGGCATTCTGTTCGATACAAACACCCCGTTCGGAAAGAAAGATCGATTCGAATGCTGCATCACTCAATCCGCGGTATTTCTCTCTGCTCTCTTCCAATTCATCCTGTGCCCTCTTCCGCTCAGTGATGTCGCGGACGATCAGCTGAACCGCGGGGGTTTGTTCATAGACAATGGGGATCGATTTCACCTCGACATCCACCATGGTACCATCCAGCCGGATGAACTGTTCATGCATGATGGGCAGCGCTTTCCCTTCACGGACACTCTGTCTCATCCGCTGCACGACCACTTCAAGATAATCGGGATGGATGAATTCCATGACCGATTTTCCCATCAGATCGGATTCACTCGTCGCCCTCATCAGCGTGAGACATGCTTTATTGATATAGACGATCTTACCGTTGACATGGATCGCGATCGCATCGGGTGATTCTTCCACCAGTGCGCGGTATTTTCCTTCGCTTTCTTTCAGCTCATCGGCGGTCCGCTGAATATCCGAAATATCGATCGTATATCCGGCGATGAATGCTCTCTTCCCAAGGATGATCGGATATTTCAACGTGGAGTAGATCTTACCGCTCAATCGTTCTTCCAGACGGACGACAGTCCCGCTGCGGATCACCTCCCGGTCGTCCGCAGTGATCTTGTCCGCAAATTCCTTCGGAAAGACCTCGTCCATCCGTTTTCCGATCATGGATTCACTGCTCAATCCCGTCATGTCGATAAAATTATCACTGCAGTATAGAGTGATACTTCCGTCCTGGGTCACCTCTTTGATATACGTATAAATGGGGGAATAGCTGATGAATTTATTGAAGAGGATATCACTCTCTTTCAGTTTCTCTTCGGCAGGCATGTGTGCCCTGATATCACGGTAGATGAATATGAATAGAAAGAAAAGAAGGAATGAGAGGTCCAGCAAGATCGATACGACCGGGGAGAGCGGTTCGACCACTTCGAACAGGATCCGCTCGGATGACTCGCGGACGATGATAAAGAAGAGAACGATCAGCATGAACCGGCGCAATAGATAGCTCGCCGAGAGTGCTTTCCCTGTCTTCATGCGCAGTTGAGTTAGTGAGTGAATGATGGATGCCGTCGTACCAATGAAGCGGTCAGACCAGGCGCTCCCCGGCCGACCGCAATGCTTCATTGGAAGGTATGGAAGCAGATGCTGAACAGCAATATTAACACAACCATATTTTACACTGCTGTCCGATATATTCAGATATGCCTATCCTGTATACCATTCCGGAGGACCGTGGGAAGGTCCGCGGCAAAAAAAAACCGCATCCCGAAAGAATTCAGAATGCGGTCTCAACGGACACGATATGCTCAAACTGCTTATTTGATCATCAGCATTTTTTTCACTTCTGTGAAGCGCTTGTTCTGTGGACCATAGGCCTCGATCCTGTAGATGTATACTCCCGTTGACACCTTCCGGTCCGACTCATCGCTGCCGTTCCACACCATACTGTAATAACCGGCGGACTGCACTTCATTCACCAGCGTGCGGACGACCTGACCGAGCATATTATAGATCACGATCTTCACCGAACCATCCTCCGGCAGCTGATAGTTGATGGTCGTTGAAGGATTGAACGGATTCGGATAGTTCTGCTCCAGTTTATAGATGGTCGGAAGCTGAGCAAGGTCATGAACATTCAGCGTGATGCCGCCGATATCATCCGTATGGTCCGTCTCGTTCAGGATGAATTTCTTCATGGTGAACAGAACGGCATTCTTCGGATAGTTTGGAACTTTCAAACGGAATGTGAACTTGATGATATCACCTGCCGATGCGAGCGGTGTAATTCCTGCAAGCGCCATGTTCGCTGTTCCATCGGGGAAGCGGTACGCCAAGGACATACTATCCGTCACTTCGGTCTTGGCCATCATCACCGGCGATACAACACTCGAATCAAATCCGAGTTCCATTGCGATACCGTAGACATTCGACGCTTTATTCACCGAAACGAACAGATCAAATTCATCCTGCTTCGCACTCTTCTGTATGCGGAATGAGAATGCGGAAAGGACCGCTTCCGCTCGCTCCTGTTTCCCGAGTCCTCCCGGGAATGATGAGATCAGTCCGACCGCGCGCTGAAGGATATACGATGCATCGAGTGAACTGAGGGCTCCGCTTCCTGAGACATCACCTACTTTCAACTGCAGCGGGGTGAACGTTGCCGCACTGACAACATACTGCAGCACCATAGCACCGTCGAATGCCGTGATGGTCCCGTTCCCGCTCACATCGCCGTAGATATTCACGCGGACCTTTACTGTATCGAACACTTCAGCCAGACTGTCGTCATAGATCTTCACGACAACAGTATATTGACCATTGGCATTCACGTCCGGTGCGAACATCAGATGTCCGGTGACGGAATCGATGGATGTTCCAGCAGGACCCGAGACAAGTGCATACCGGAGGATACCGCTGTCCGGATCGGACCCGTGATACGTGAAGTGCAGCGTATCGAACCGTGCGATAGCTGTATCCGAAAGGATCGCCGTGAACATCGGCGGGATATTCAAGTTCACTGAATAATATGCATCAATGGAATGGGTTGTGGTCACATTGACGAAGGTATACCGAGAAGTGGAATCCATCACCCGTATTCCGTCCACATGCAGACTGTCAAAATGGTGACCCGGGTCGGGATTGAAACTGAACACTGCCGTATCGCCATAACGGACCGGTACTGCACCAAGGGGCAGGATGTCTCCGTGGGGACTTGTTGAATAGATCAGATTCGTATCAGAGACGACAAAGAATCCATTGCTGGCCCCGTTTTTCTCGGCAATATTATCTCCGGCAATGATCTGGAATGATCCCTGATTCTCGATCTGCATGATGTATGCCGAGAGGATCCCGCCGGTCAAATTCGGTGTGTTCCCTGCTCCCTGACTTACGACAGCATCCGAGACACTCACTTCGACCGAACCGGTATAATCACTTTGGATGTTATTAAATATATCCAGCGCCGTGATCTTCACGGTAAACGGCCTGTTCTCAACCTGATCCGGAACAGCCTGACCGCAGGTATCGGTGACCGCAAAATGATGGAGTCCGGCTGCATTCACTGAGAACGGATCGCTCGTACCGATCTTACCGCTGACGGAATCGATGACAGAGATGGTCTGTAAACCTGCCCTAAACATTGTGACCGACTGCGGACCGTGTTGACCGGCCGTGAACGGAATGGAATAATTCCCTCCGAGAACACTCATTGTTGTATCGGTGGATGAGAACCAGACATTGCCGGTAAAATTATCCACAGGATTACCAAATGCATCCACCGCTGTGGTAACGATCGAGAACGGTGTTCCTGCGGTCTGCGGGTCGATCGGTCCCCGTGACGGTGCTACGACGACGAAATGATCGAAAACATTCGGACTGAAATACGCTTCGATCGTATGGCCGCCGCTGATATTTCCGAATGTGTAATTGAACGTCGAATCGACCTTCACTCCGTCCACCATCAGACTATCAATATGATTGTACTGATCGGCTGTAATACAATATTGCAGTGTGTCTCCGATAAATACCGTTGTCGATCCGGACGGAGTCACTGTTCCGCTGCCGTGGACGATCGCGTTCACAACGAATGAATTCTTCGAGAAATATGCTTTAATGGAATGCCCAGCCGTGACGTTCTGGAAAGTGTACGTCTGCAGGGTATCATCATTTCCCGTTCCGACGATCGTGAGAGGGTCCATCATCTGTTCAAGTGCCGCAAGTCTCTTCGTTTGTCTCTTCAAATCTTTGGCCTCAACACCGTTAATTGCCCTTTGCTCAACCATGACGATATTCGGATCGATCGCAATGCTGTCGATATGATTCTTCGTATCCGCATGAATAGTGAATTGCAGCGAATCGCCGTGATTCACATAATTAGTGCCGCCGGGTGTGATCGAGCCGTTCCCGTATGCATAGGAATTGATAGGATGGATCATGTACGGAACCGCAGTAGCCGTATTGGACAATGCGCTGATATTATTGCTGGTATCAACAGCTGCGACTCTGAAGTAATACGGAGTTCCGATCGTCAGCGTCGTGAATGCCCGGACCGTATCGACAACGTTCACCGTGGAATCGACCAGCGTGGTCGGATTCGGAACTGAATCACGATAGATATAGTATTTCGCGATATCGGTCTCGGTGTTCATATTCCACGCAATAGTGAAGTAACTTGCAATGGAATCGGTCACTGATAAGGCTGTCGGAGCCGACGGCGCCGTATGGTCGGACGGCATGGCCGTCACTTCGTTGGAGTAGTCGCTGATGTTCCCCGTGCTGTCCGCTGCCGTCACCCGGAAATGATACGTGGTATAATTATTCA
>JBMOHT010000197.1:0-6786 GCA_049317705.1 Bacteroidota bacterium
GGATACCTCGGGTATGGCGTCAAGGTAAAAGCCGATGTAGGCGAGAATTACGAAACAGTTCATCTTATTGATTGGAAACAACCACTCAACAACCACTTCGGCATCGCAGAAGAGGTGACGGTATACGGCAATAGGGAAAAACGTCCGGATATCGTCCTGTATGTAAACGGCATTGCAGTCTGTGTGATCGAACTTAAGCGCAGCATTGTCTCCATAGGAGAGGGCATCCGTCAGAATATCACCAATCAGCAGAAGGAGTTTATCCAGCCCTTCTTCTCCACAGTGCAGTTCGTTCTTGCAGGAAGTGATACGGAAGGTCTTCGATATGGGACAATCGGTACGCCAGAGAAATACTTCCTTAAGTGGAAAGAAGACATCAACGATACGACTCAGTTACAACTTGATAAATACCTCAGAATGCTCTGTAGCAAAGAACGCCTCATAGAGTTGATGTTCGACTTCATTCTATTCGATGGCGGCATCAAAAAACTCCCTCGGCATCATCAGTACTTCGGAATCAAGGAAGCGCAGAACTTCGTAAAGCGTAAAGAGGGTGGCATCATCTGGCACACGCAGGGGAGCGGGAAGAGTATCGTGATGGTGCTCCTGGCGAAATGGATTCTTGAAAACAATCCGAATGCGAGAGTTGCCATCGTCACGGACCGGGATGAGCTCGATAAACAGATCAAAGATGTCTTTGTTACAGCCGGAGAAGAGATCTACCGGACCTCAAGCGGTAAAGACTTAATGTTTCAGCTCGGACAGGCGAAGCCACGTCTTCTCTGTTCGCTTGTACATAAATTCGGACGAAGGGATGTGGAAGAGTTCGAGAAGTTCATCCAGGAACTGAGTGAAGCTCCGACCAAAACTGTCGGCGAACTATTCATCTTCGTTGATGAATGTCATCGCACTCAATCGGGGAAACTGCATAAAGTGATGAAAGCGATGCTGAAGAATGCGGTATTCATCGGCTTCACCGGAACACCACTCCTTCGAGATGATAAGAAGACCAGCCATGAGGTATTCGGACGGTACATCCATACATATAAGTTCAATGAAGGTGTCGCTGATGAGGTGATCCTGGACTTAGTCTATGAAGCACGGGACATCGATCAGAGAATCTCATCTCAAGACAAGATTGATCTTTGGTTTGAAGAGAAAACTCGTGCTTTGAACAAATTTCAAAAGATGGAACTGATGAAACGGTGGGGAACGCTCCAAAAGGTTCTCAGCGCAAAGTCCCGTCTTGATGTCATCGTCGGCGATATCATCTTGGACTTCAATACGAAGACCCGGTTGAAATCGACCAGGGGTAATGCCATTCTCGTCGCAGGAAGTATCTACGAAGCGGTAAAATACTATGAACGCTTTCAGAATACCGAACTGAAGGGAAAGTGTGCTGTTGTGACTTCGTACAATCCCTCCACTAAGGATATCAATACCGAAGATACCGGTGCGAATACAGAAACTGATAAAGAATATATCTACAAATCTTACGTCGCACTGTTGAACGGAAAAGATACCGAGACGTATGAAGATGATGCGAAGACGGCTTTCAAGAATGATCCTTTGAATATGCGTTTATTGGTCGTTGTCGATAAACTTCTGACCGGCTTCGACGCTCCTGCCTGCACTTATCTCTACATTGATAAGAAGATGCAGGATCATGGATTGTTCCAGGCAATCTGCCGAGTGAACCGTCTTGATGGTGAGGATAAGCAGTTCGGATTTATTGTCGATTACAAGGATCTCTTTGAGAGTGTGCAGGGAGCTATCTCTGTCTATACGTCTGAGTTGGACTATACAGAATTCAAAAAAGAGGATGTTGAGATCCTTCTGAAAGACCGGTTGAAGAAAGGGAGAGAACGGCTCGATGCTGCGCTGGAAGAGATCGCAATGGTCTGCGAACCTGTCTTGAAGCCGAAGGATACGCTTGCCCATATCCAATACTTCTGCGGAAATCCGGAGAAGCCCGAAGATCTCAAAGAGACAGAAGAACGGAGAACAGCATTGTACCGTCATACGGTTCAGCTTATCCGTGCATACGCCAACATTGCCGATGATCTTGAAGGAGCAGGCTATTCCATTCCGCAGATAACTGGCATCAAAAAGGATGTTGATCACTATACGAAGCTCCGTGAAGAGATCAAGAACGCAAGCGGTGAAACGCTCGACCTTAAGACGTATGAAGCGGATATGCGTCACCTGCTGGATACCTATATTCAAGCAGATGAAAGTCGTAGAATTGATCCCTTCGGAGACCAGCCGCTGCTGGAGATCATTCTCAATAGCGGTATCGGAAAAGCGATAGATGGTCTTCCTAACGGTATCCGAAGCAGTCAGGAAGCGATAGCAGAAACGATTGAGAACAACGTCCGTCAGAAGATCATCAAAGAGCATCTTGTTGATCCCGCATATTTCGATAAGATGTCCGTTCTGCTCGCAACCATCATCCGTGAGCGGAAGACGAAAGCCATTGCTTATGAAGAGTATCTGAAGAAGATCGCTGAACTTGCGAAACAGGTGATGAACACAGCAAGAGAGGATCTACCGGGTGCGATATCAACTCCTGCTCAACGGGCACTGTATAACAATCTTGAGAATGACGAAGCGGTTGCACTGAAGGTGCACGAAGAGGTCCTGCGGGTGAAGAAAGCGGATTTCCGTGGGAATCAGCAGAAGGAAAACGAAATCAAGGGTGCAATTTACCAAGTACTACAGAATGAAGAAGATGTTGAGCGAATATTTGAAATTATCAAGCGACAGCAAGAGTACTAAGACCGATACGATCAACGTCGGCGAACTGTCGATAGAAGTGCTGCGGAAGAACATCAAAAATCTTCACCTTGGTGTATATCCTCCTTCTGGCAGAGTAAGGATTGCTGCGCCCCTCCGAATGTCCCTTGAAACGATCCGTCTCTATGCCATCGCAAAGCTCGGATGGATACGAAAGCATCAGGCGAAGTTCCGCAATCAGCATCGTGAAGCACCTCGGGAATATATCTCAGGCGAGAGTCATTTCTTTCTCGGCAAGCGGTATCTGCTCAAGGTAGTGGAAGAGGAAGCCCCTGCGAAAGTCATACACAAACATGACACGCTGGAACTCTATATTCGTCCGAAGACCAATAAAGCGAAACGTGCGGCTATACTTGATGAGTGGTATCGCATCCGGCTGAAAGAGCTCATCCCTACGATGATAGCTGAACATGAACCACGGATGAAGGTCCAGGTTAAGCAGTGGGGTGTGAAGAAGATGAGGACGAAGTGGGGAACGTGCAACATTCGTGCGCAGAGGATCTGGCTGAACCTTGAACTTGCGAAGAAACCGCTCCGCTGCATTGAGCACGTTGTCGTACATGAGATGGTGCATCTGTTGGAGCGGAAGCACAATGAACGCTTCCTCAAATTAATGGATTCTTATCTCCCTCAGTGGAGGCAGTACAAGGAAGAACTGAACCGCTTCCCGGTCAACCATGTTCAATGGGACTATTAATAGATCTCGACCGGTTGCGAGACATCTCCACACATGGAAAAATCAAAGAATTATAAGCAGCTCCGTGAAATAGCTTCCTGGCGGCTAATGTCGGAGTTTATGCGTCATCTTCCTGATAAATACATCCTGATCGAGTATCAGCCCGCTGGCTATGGTAATGCCCTTGCTATCTGCGACAAGAAAGCGAAAGAAGTTCTCATCGATTACTCCCGGGCAGGTCACTTCAACATATTCTCTCCTAAAGGGAAAGACTATAAGAATGTTCGCATCAATGATGACGTTGTAACGAAGGATTTGAAAGAGGTATTAGGTGAAGGGTTAATGCACCTCGGTATATCCCGCAACCAAAAACTTCCACCGAGTACCTCTAAAGTACTCACCTATCGTACTATTGCAGCGTTACTTTCGCAGTCTTCATTCGGTCTACCGTATTGGGAATGTAAGAGCGGATATCAAGATTCCAGCGTCGATGGATATGGACAGAGGACAGCGCTATATAAGAACTATCCCGAAGCTTTGAAGCGATCGTCGATAAAGAAGAAGACTGACTTTCTAGGAATAACGGACTACAATTTCTGGTTTATATTGAAGGATGGAAAACCTATCTGCTGTCTGGAGATCAACGGTACACTGTGGAATGACCTTGGTCAAAAATTCAACATTGTCGCAGAGTATAAAAAATCCAAACGCCTTTGGCCTCTGATATCGAAAGCGGTCGGACACCATCTTGACTGAAAGAAAAGGAATTTGTATATTCATAATACTGTAACAACACACTACGCTAATCGATCACACGCTAATCGCCACACGCCACACGCTAATCGCCCAACGCTAAACATCACACGCTACTCGTCATACATCACCCACTACTCGCTTCCAACATCATAACAGGATTGTCTTCGGTTCTTTAGCATAAATTCTAAAAATAATTAGAATTTATCATTTTTTTGTTGACACATATTGATGTGAGAAACTATTATTCAATTGTGATGATACATCGTATTTCCAACAAAAAATCGAGAAGCCTTACTACAACCTGTATCATCACAAATCAGGGAATGCTTTAGTAGGGCTTTCTCATTTTATGGAGGTCGCAATGCTTTTAGATAAGAACTACATCCTTCAGGATTTCATCGCTGCAGAGGTGGCACGGATGTATTCAAATGAAAGAAAGGAGGTAATGCTCGTCTCAGTCGGTGATAATCCAGGTTGGGACGTAAGTTCTGTGTCGGGAGATTTTAAGGTTGAAGTTAAGATGGAATCTTCACCGATCCGCACGAACAATGTTTGTATAGAATACCGTAACACTGAATTGCAAAAACCCTCAGGTGTTGAAGCTACCGAAGCAAATATATGGCTTCACATTGCTTTGCGTCCAACAGGCTATATTGCCTACGAATATCAAGTAAACAACTTACGGGAACTCATAAAAACAGCGGGATTCATCAGGGCAGGAGGTTACAATTCACTGTGTAGAATAATCGACCTGTTCACCTTTGAAGAGCACGCACAAAGAGTATTCCCGTTCAAAACTCATTTTATCCAGGAACTCCTGGAGAAAGGAATGGTTTCAAGTGAAATGTCTTCCACCATTAAAAAACATCAGGCTATATTGTCTGGAATGTCAAAATCATAGCAGAAAACGTGTTGCAGAATGTACCGATTATCATTGTCCCTTATACAATAACAGAATGGGGACGAACCCCAATCGAAAAGGTATAGGTAATATTAACAACCTCCCACTGGATTCAAGATTATCAGGACAGAAAGGGAAAGGCGGCACGGAATCAATGGGGGCAAAAATCTATAAAGTTTCAACAAATAAGGGGACACCAAATGCCCAATAACTTTAAATCACTCAAAGAAATAATGGCAGACCCGTCGCCGACACCAGAGGATATTATTGGTGGCGGTATCCTGACAAAGAAGGGGTTGCTTACCATCAGCGGAAAGCAGAAAGTGGGGAAATCATTTCTTGTGATGAACCTGGCTATGGCACTGATTGACGGAAGACAATTCGCCTGTTTCGATATCAGACAACGATCAAAGGTCCTCATTTTCTCTGCAGAAGGTGGTTATTACTCTAACCGTGACCGTATCCGTAGGATCGCAAGAGATGTTGATCCTCAACTGATGGACAATTTGCATTTCTGTTTTGATACCAGGATTAAAATTGACGACGATCAGGACTATGAAAAGATCAAAGGGTACATCAGCAAATATAAACCCGACGTAGTAATCATCGATCCATTGGTGAAATTTCATAGTTCAGACGAGAACTCTGCACAGGGTATGTCCCAAGTGATGTCCAGAATTAGGTCCATCATTGAGGATCATTCTATTTCGGTCATTCTTACACACCATGATGGCAAAGGTGAGCATAGCGGTCTACGTGGGAGCAGCACAATCGCTGGTGAATATGATTCCTATATGCAGCTTCACAACGCTGCGGAAGGGCATCGTATTGAATTTGAATTAAGGCATAATCTTTCACCTGCAGATACCCATGTGATTTTCGATAAAGAGACATTATGGTTTCGGAATGATGCTATCGATCCCATCGTTGAGATAGTTTTACAGTATTCTCCTATCGCAAAAAAGGATATTGTAAAAATATTGAAAGAAAACATGAACATTCCTCCGGCAACGGCATATCGCAGGATCGATGATGCTGTGAAGAATGGGATTATCCGACTTGAAGGAGAGCGCTATATGCCTGGAAATACATATACCTTTCCGGCTGCGAAATCATGATGAGTGCTATGAAATCTTACATAGAGCTAAAGGAGCAGATATGACATAAGATACACTACCGGAATCAGCCAGCCGTGTATTAGCGAATAGCGTGAATCAAGGCATCGCTGGCGCATAGGGATTAGGACATACTGTACCGCTTGAAGTCCCTGTGATCGTCATAGTGAGAACGACATCTCCTACAATACGTAAGATCGGATTCCTCTTACGGCTAAAATCTGGGACGCCTTATAGTAGGCGTACTGTATATAGATCATATATAGGCGTTAAACATGACGTTACCACATAGATTCTTTCACTTCTCTTTTCTATCCCTTCATTCAAATTATTCTCATAGATAATTATATATAGGGTAGTAAGAAAATGAGAAATCATCATATTCAGCTTCAAACAATAGTTGATTTGAGTTTCTCTCGGTAGTGATAATCGATACCGGAGAGAATCTTCTAAGAGATGGTAGTAAAGATAGTTGTGGATTTTTCTCAACATTAGATTATCATGATAGAATGATAATCGAGAAAAGATGATTCGTCATTCCG
>JBMOHT010000198.1:0-6771 GCA_049317705.1 Bacteroidota bacterium
TGTAGGTCCGGACTCCTGTCCGGACCATTTTTTTTAAAGTATTTATCGAAAAGGTGCTGATGCGTAGAGAAGAGCAATAGAACACGGATCAGACGGATTCGGCGGATTTCCGCGGATACGAAATGTAGGTCCGAGCGTTGCTCGGACCATTATTTAAGAACATTAACCGCAAAGGCACTAAGACGCAAAGAGAATTGTAGATCCTGACGCCTGTCCGGACCAGCGTTTACGATGCATTCACCACGCATCTGTAGGACACCTTGCCAAGGTGTCCTACAATATCTTCATCAAACGGTTCACTCCCGCTAAACAAGAAAAACGCCCGACCTCATTGCTGAGGCCGGGCGTCGGTGTTTATTCATATGTCCGTTCAGTTGACCGTCACCTCGAAGGTGACGGTCAACTTTGTCGGATCGATCTTGTGCAGCTTACTTCAACAGCATCATCTTCTTTGTGGATGTGAACGCGCTCGTCCTCACCTGATAGAAGTAGATACCGCTTGCCATATTCCCGGCATTCCACACCACATCATACGAACCTGCCAGCACCATTCCATCCATCAAAGTTGCCACCTTCTGACCGAGGATGTTGAATACTGCGACGGTCGCCTGCGTGGTCTGCGGTATCGCAAACCTGATGGTCGTTGAAGGGTTGAACGGATTCGGGAAGTTCTGTTCCAATCGGTACTCCGACGGAGCAGTGTTCGACCGACCGACAGCGACGCTCAACGGCGAATCGTTGTTGATGGTGAACGATGCTGATGCCGGAATGGAATTACCCTGCGCATCGTACGACGGTGCAACATTCACGGTGGCGGTGGACTGATATCCGAACCTGTCCGCCGATACGGTGTATGAACCCGGAGCAAGATTCTCAATGCTGTAGCTTCCGTTCTCATCCGTCACTGCGTATCCGACCACATCACCGTTCGCATCGGAGACGGACACGATCGTGCCGTTCACTCCCTGAAGCGTCATGGAGGAATTTCCGTTCCCCGGACCGAGCGGTGTCACCACTGTTCCGTTCACGAACGTGAGTCCTTCATTCCTGTTGGTGATCGGTCTTACGAAGATGTTCATTCCCGACAGGAGCGTGCCGTTGATGTCGATGCGTGTTGCATTCTTCCATTTCAGCGTTGTGCCAAGCGTGCTGTAGAAGGAAGGTGCATACGAACCGAGCGGAATTGCCAGGACGATATACTGTCCCGCCGGCAGTTCGTTGATGGAATAAACGCCGTTCGTGTCCGAATCCACATAGAACGCATCGGCAACTCGGTTGTCCACCAGATTGCGGTATGCGATCACACGGGAAGGAACACCGGCGCCGGTGATGGAATCGGTCACTGTTCCGCCGATGCCGCCGAGCATCACGTTCACCGGTTTCGCACTGAGCGTGAAGTTGATGTTCGTGGTGTCGGTGCTCAGGCGGAGCAGGTCTGCCGTGAGCAGGTCGGTCTTATTATTATAGAGCAGTCTGCGGTACCCCTGCGCGAAGGTGATGCCGATATACGTTCCTTTCGGAAGCTTCATCGTGTATTTTCCCGAAGAATCGGTGAATGTACGGAAGATCTCGCGTGAGAGTCCGTCAAAACGGAATCCGTCGGTCGAACCTGTCAGTCCTGTCTGGAACGCAAGATTGAACAGCTGACGGTAGTTCATGTCATCCGACGAGTCGGATGCATGCTTTGCCGCATTCAGGATGAACTCTGCACGGGCGAAGATGACCGCCGCACCCGGGATCACCGCACCGGCTGTATCATTCACGGAACCGCTGAGGTTGAATTTCGGGATTGTGAGTTCGCGCGATTTGAGCACAAAATTCACTGCAACGTCGGATGATTCGGCAACGACGATCTTGTCTGCCAGTTCCGCTGTACGGGCATTCGGATACCAGACGGGAATGAAATTTCCGACAGCCGGTGATGCGAATGCTTTGTAGTCACCCACTGCAACGGAACCGAAAGAGAACTTTCCGAGCGAATCAGAGACGGCGGAATATTCCATCGGTGTATTGGAACGCTGGAACAACCGAACGACCACTCGCGAAATGGCATTGCCGAGCGAATCCGTTACGGTGCCGTGGATGGAGCCCTTTGTGACCTTCGCCGCACTTACTCGGATCTCGAGCGACTGAGATGCGAATCCGCCTTTGCTGGATTTCACACCGATGTATGTCTTGAACCAGCCGGTGACACTCGGGGTCCATTTCACTGTTCCGTTGCTGTCCAGTGTCAATCCGGGAATGACCGGCGAACCGCGCAGCCATGTGAACTTCGCTGTTGAATCACTCGATTTTGCGACAGCGTTATAGAGATACTGCTGTCCGACCACCGCTTCATCACCCGGTTTTGAAACGATCTTCACTTCGTCGATCTGAAGGTCTTTGTTCACCACCAGCAGAACGCCGTTCGTGCGTGCTTTGCTTGCACCGCCGCGTGCTTCAACGTAGAATGCAAAGTATCGGTCCAAGCCGTTCGCCGCTACGGTCTTTTCCCATTTCAATTCCTTGGTGGAATCGAGCAATGTGTAGACGAGCGTGGAGTCGATCTTCAGTGCAGCCGGTTTCGCCTGATAGATAAAATATCCGTCGGTCTTCGGGAGCGGGGAAGGATTCCATTGAAGCCTCATCGTATTCTTATACGCCTCTCCTTTCAGTGTGAACGGTTCGGGAGTTGCGGGACGAAGCGGCAGCAGAACGCCGTTGCTCGGCAGTGTTCCGCCGGAAGCGAGTTTTACGGAAACACGGTATCCCACCAATGTCGCATTGCCGAGATTCTTCGTGTAATCTTTCCACTCAAAGTTCTTCGATGTATCGACCAATACCCAGCCGGTGCTGTCCAGAACCCCCGGACTCTTCTGAAGGATATTGCGGTAGACCAATGAATAGAGCGCTGAGGAGCTGATCGGTTTCGTCCAACTCAGTTTCATTGAACCGTCGAAATCGGGCAGAAGCGACAGGACGATATTCTCCACGATCACAACATTTGCGATATAGGATTGTACCGTACGACCGTCATTCGTAAGACCTTCAACAAAATAGGAATAGACGGGAGACGTGCTCTTCTTCAAACTGTCAATATATGATGTGACGGAACCGCCCAGGGAGTCGATCGCAGCGAAGTTCTTTCTGTCTGTCGATTCTTCCGGTTTGCTCTTACCGAGTCTCTTCACGTAGAATTTCGTGAAGTTGAATCCTGCAGGAACGATCCATTGGAGTTTCACGCCTGCGGGGGAGAGAGCCGCATACAATAAAAAATTATCCAGACGGAGCGACTGTTCATTCTTTAAGAGAACGACATTGCTCACGGCCGGGACATTTCCGGAACTCTTTGCTTTGATGGTATATGCGTACCATCCGAAATTCAATTTCACACTCGCATCATCATAGCTCGGATTCGTTGTCGAATCGTACAGCACGAGCGAGGAATTATCAACGGTCGGTGTCGTAGCTGTGGTGAAATACCGGTAGACGAAATATTTTCCCGATACTCCGCCCGAAGGAGCGTTCCATTTCAAATGGGCGACCTTGGCGGAGTCGATGAAACCGGAGAGATACAGATTCTCGGTCTTCACTTCGAGCTTCACGTAGGCAATATTGCTGTTGAGTCCGCCGTTCTGATTCTGTGCGCGGACGAAATACACATATGAAGCCGGTGCAGGACTGTCCGTGAATTTTTGCTGGGGCGCAAGCACGGAGTCGATCGCTTTTGCATCGGCAAGATTGAACGGAACATTCTTTACTGACTCTCCGCGGAAGAGAACATATTTCACGGGAGCGAAATTGATCGGTGCCGTCCATGAAAGATTCACTTTCCCGGAATCATTCACGGAAGCCGAAAGGACCGGCGGCGTGATGACGATATTCGGGAACGCGATGGTGACCGGATTGCTGATCGGCAGCGGCTGGATCCCGGTTCGCGCTTTCACCTGATACACATACGTGTAGCCGGCGACCTTTTCGATCTTATCGGTGAAGACGGAATCCTTCACCACATCGACATATTTCGGCGGGATGCCGCTCGGCAGAACACCGGGCGCAAAGACCGAACGATGGATGGAGAACGTATCAGCTTTTCCGGCAGCAATATTCTGCCAGTTCAGTTTGATCGACACCGTCCCTCCGGATGAATCCGGTTTACCGAACAGTTTGATCGGCGCATCCTGTGAATGCACGGACTGCATTCCCAACATGAATATCAGGAACGCCAGCGTTTGGATCCGCAGTAGAGAACGAGATACCATAACCCCTCTTTGAATAAGTGAATGAATGATCTTCTGTTGTCAGAAGTTGGTACATGTTTGGCAAACTGGATGCCAAGAATCGCCGAGATGGTATCAACGAGCGAGGAATTTCAGAAAAGCATGTTTTTCTGTGAGCGATGTCATACGCTTGATGTTGTGCGATGACATATCGCACAAAAAACGATCGACCATCGAACCGGCCGAACGAGCTGGACTGAAAATTATTCTTCGAAGTATGCAAATTCTGCGCGCACCGGCGCACACTCTGCACCGTCAGAAGTGAAATTTCAATAGTCACAAAAGGCGGTAGTTTGTAGATATTACAAAGAAGTCGTTCATAAAACGGCCAATATTCGCGAAAAATAGCCGTTTTGACGTGGCACCTTCGTTGTAACTCTCTTAACCAAGCGAGAAACAACACATGTATAACGGGGGTTATATGAACGAATCATCAGTATCAGGTAAGATCCATTCCATCCTGCAAAACGAACCGCAGACACACGCAGCGGAATCCATCCACAATTATCTCCACTATCGTTCCGAGAAGATCTCCTACGATCTGCTCGAAATGGTATGGGACCGTACCAGTGATGGTATGCTGCTGACGGATAGCGACGGAATGATCGTTGCCGTGAACCATGCATTCTGTGCGATGGTGAACATGCGCGAATCGGAACTGCTGAAACTTCCGTTCACGGTGATGTACGACAGGAATATGGACCGGCGTCAGATCTTCGACGAATACAAGATCAACGTTACGAACAACAGTTTCGTGAAAAAATATGAGAAGCGTATCGCGCTGAGTTCCGGTCAGTCGCTGTATGCCGAAGTGCTCACATCCATTCTAATGGATGATGCGAATGAATCATTTGTGCTGACGGAATTCCGAGACATTAACGAACGTAAACGGTGGGAATCGTCGCTCCACCAGAGCGAGTTCCGGTACCGTTCACTGTTCGAGAATTCCGTTCTGCCGATGTATCAGTCCACCATCGACGGAAAGTTCCTGAATGCAAATATCGCACTGCTGAAATTGCTTGGATATGCTACCTTCGATGAACTGCTGCAGCTGAATGTAGAAACGGATGTCTATATCAATTCACAGCACCGCATCAAACTGGTGGAGAATCTGCAGAACGGCGAAGCGGACAAAGCGACACAATTGGAACTGAAGAAGAAGGACGGATCACGCATCATCGTCCTCGCACACTCCCGCATCCTTCACGATGAACATCAGAATGTGGTGGGATTCGAAGGTGCGCTGGAAGATATCACGGAACGGACAATGCTGGAACGCCAGCTGCAGGCGAACATCAAGAAACTCGAGAACACGCAGGAAGAACTGACGAAGCTGAACACGCAGAAGGATAAGATCCTTGCCATCGTCTCCCATGACCTCCGTTCACCGTTCTGTTCCATTCTCGGCTTCTGCGATCTGTTGAAGAGTGAATTCAGCACGCTCACGGATAAAGAAAAAACGGATTATATCGAATACATCAACGAAGCGGCAGTGCAGCAGTTGAATCTGGTGAACTCGCTCCTCGACTGGTCGCGCCTTGAAACAGGACGCATCCGGGTGAAGTTCCAGCCGGTGGTCGTTGCCCGCATCGCCGGTGATGTGATGAACTCGCTGCGCGGTATCGCAATGAAGAAGAATATCAAGTTCGACCTGGCAGTCCCCGCCGAAATGACGGTGATGGCCGACGAGCAGCTCGTCCGCCAGCTGCTCTCCAATCTGATCAGCAATGCGCTGAAGTTCACATCCGGCGGCGGAACCATCACTATCGCAATGAAAGAGGATTCCGCTCACCAATCAGTATTGACCGTCTCCGATACCGGCATCGGTATCCCGGAAGAGGACCTGAAGAAGCTGTTCAAAGTGGAAGAGAAGTATTCACGCAAAGGACTCGAAGGGGAGATCGGCACAGGACTCGGACTTCCGATGTGTTACGAGATCATGAAGAAACATCAAGGTTCCATCGAAGCGTCGAGTATCGAAGGGACCGGAACGGTCTTCACGCTTACCTTCGCAAAACAAGTGAAAGCCGAATGCAAAAAAATACTGATCGTGGATGACCAGAAAGGGAATCAGTTGATCCTGTCCCGCTTCATGAAACGGATCTCCGAAAGTTCCGAGACGATCTTCGCCGAGACGGGAAAAGAGGCGCTGGAATTGATGAAAACGATCCGTCCTGACCTGATCATGACCGACTATCACATGCCGACCATGGACGGACTGGAATTCATCCGCCGGATCCGCTGCGACGAGACCATGAAGAATACACCGGTGATCATCATCTCCGGAGATGAAGTGGATTACTTCATCGAAGCGGACCCGCTGACATCAACATTACGCAAACCGATCGTCTTCACTGAACTCAAACAAACAATGGAAAGGATCCAGTTCTAACGCATTTGCTTCACCCCCGCTACATCTCGCTAAAAGTCCCGCCTTCCCCTGGGCGGGGCTTTTTATTTTAAATGAGCCACAGAGGTACAGTGAACCGTTTGCTTGAAGTGAACGGTTCAC
>JBMOHT010000199.1:0-6761 GCA_049317705.1 Bacteroidota bacterium
CTGTCCCGTCGTACCGAACGCTCCCCAAAGGACTGCTTCCAATGCAAGATCAAGATCAGCATCCGCCAAGACGATCTGCGCATTTTTTCCGCCGAGTTCCAACGAGACGCGTTTCAATGTCTCTGCCGAATCACGCGTGATCTGTTTGCCGACGCCGGTGGAACCGGTGAACGAAATAAGGTCCACATCCGGATGTCCGGTGATCGCATTGCCGACTTCGCTGCCGCCGCCGTGAACGATATTCACAACGCCATCGGGAAGTCCTGCTTCCATCATGATCTCAACGAGCAGCGCAGCGGTCAGCGGTGTGTCCGTTGCCGGTTTGAAGACGCAGGTATTCCCGGAGAGAATTGCAGGGAACATCTTCCACGTGGGAATCGCCATCGGGAAATTCCACGGGGTGATGATACCGGCAACACCGATCGGAACACGGATCGCCATTGCAAACTTATTCGGAAGTTCTGAAGGAACGGTATGTCCGAACAGACGGCGTCCTTCAACGGATGCATAGTATGCTGTGTCGATACCTTCCTGAACATCGCCGCGTGTTTCGGCAAGGACCTTCCCCATCTCGCGCGTCATTTCACGGGCGATCTCCTCTTTGCGTTTCACCATCAGGTCACCGATAGCACGCATAATGTCTCCCCGTTTCGGAGCGGGAACAAGACGCCATTTTTCGAATGCTGCACGCGCTGCTTTTACGGCTGCATCGACATCCTCTTTGCCGGACTTCGGGAATATCCCGACCACTTCTTCCCAATTTGCTGGATTGCGGTTCTCGAATGTCCTGCCGGACACCGCGTCCATCCATTTACCATTGATCAGATTTTGAAATTTTCGTGCCATATGTACCTCGTTGATGAATGTGAAATTTATTATTCTAAGCCAACACGTTTGAAGATATAATCGACATTACTGAGACTCTTTTTCGGATCGAATGCTTCGTCCAGATCCGCTTCCGTTAGGACTGCGGCTATCTCCGGATCAGCTTTCAGCGTTTCTTTGAAATTCTTTTTGGACTTCCAGACATCCATCGCATGTTTCTGCACCAGACGGTAAGCATCCTCACGCTTCATTCCTTTCTTCGCGAGCGTCAGAAGGACCGGCTGCGAATAGAGAAGTCCGTGCGTGATCTCAAGATTCTGTTTCATATTCTCGGGATACACCAGCAGTTTATCGATGATGTTCGTGAACTTTGTGAGCATATGATCGAGCGTGATGCACGAATCCGGCACGATCACCCGTTCAACGGATGAATGCGAGATGTCACGTTCATGCCAGAGTGCGACATTCTCCAACGCTGCCTGCGCGTTGCCGCGGAGCAGACGTGCGAGTCCGGAGATCTGTTCGCAGGTGATGGGATTCCGTTTGTGCGGCATCGCGGATGAACCTTTTTGCTTCTCGGAGAAATACTCCTCCGCTTCAAGTACTTCCGTTCTCTGCAGATGACGGACTTCGGTCGCAAATTTATCAAGCGAGCTACCAATAACGGCGAGTGTGGTGAGGAATTCCGCGTGACGGTCCCGCTGGATCACCTGTGTTGAGACCGGAGCGGGCTTCAGTCCTAACTTTTCGCAGACATATTCTTCCACCTTCGGACTCAGATGAGCGAATGTTCCGACTGCACCTGATATTTGTCCGACAGAGATCGTTGCGATAGCGGATTCAAGACGTTTAATATTCCGCTTCGTCTCATCATACCACAAGGCCAGTTTCAAACCAAATGTTGTCGGTTCCGCATGGATACCGTGAGAACGGCCGATCATCACGGTCATTTTGAACTCTTTTGCACGACGTGCAAGCACATCACGGAGTGCAACCAGGTCTTTCAGAAGGATCTCACCCGCCTGTTTCATCTGCACAGAAAGAGCAGTATCAACAACATCGGACGAGGTCATACCGAGGTGGATGAACCGTGAATCCGGCCCGACAAATTCGCCGACACTTGTCAAGAAAGCGATGATATCGTGCTTCACTTCCGCTTCGATCTGATTGATCCGCTCGATATCGAACTTCGCTTTTTCGCGGATGGTCTTCACGGATTCTTTCGGAACAGCACCGAGTTCCGCCTGTGCTTCGCATGCAAGGAGTTCGATCTCCAGCCAGATGGCATAGCGGTTATCGTCAGTAAAGATTGCTCCCATTTCGGGACGAGTGTAACGTGCGATCATTGTTTCTGCTTTTCTAAAATGAGTTCGTAAGAAATAATTTTTTTATCACGGTATACTTTGATCTTCCATGTATCGCCTGCACGGCTTTCCTGCATGATACTCATGAGACTGTCATTGTTGATGATCCGTTCGCCGTTGATCTCAACGATGATATCGGCAACGAGGATGCCTACTTTCTCCGCAGGACTGTTCTTCTGCACATCGCTGACGATCACGCCTTGAGCTTGTTTCAATCCAAAATATCGTGCGATCTGAACATCAACCGGACGGACATCGAGGCCCGTCCAGAAATTCCGTTCCACTTTTCCTTTGGACTGTAATTCATCCACGATCGATTTCACGCGGTTAATGGGAAGAGCGAATCCGTAACCGATATATGCCTGCGATACTCCTCCGGTATAAATGAGAGTATTGATACCGATAACTTCGCCCACACTGTTCACCAGTGGTCCGCCACTGTTGCCGGAGTTGATCACCGCATCGGTCTGCAGCAGACCGCGGTACGATCTATTATTGTCAACGTTCAGATTCATCCCTTTTGCACTGATCACACCGACCGTGACGATCGGTTTGTCGATATTGTCGAAGAGCCCGAACGGGTTCCCAAACGCGATCACCCATTCGCCGATGAGCACATCATCGGAATTTCCGAGCTTCACGAACGGGAATTTTTCATTCTTTTCAGGAGTCAATTTCAACAGACAAATGTCCGAGACAAGATCGGTGCCGATGATCGCCGCCTGGTATTTCTTTCCGTTCGTCATCGTCACGGTGATCTCTTTTGCATTTCCAGCCACGTGATCATTCGTCAGCACATATCCGTCCTGCGAGATGATGAAACCGGAACCGAGTCCTTTCACTTCCTGCTTGTAGTTCCTGTTCCCGAAGAATTGATTGAAGAACGGATCATTTCCGAAATAATTCGAGAACGGATCACGGTATTCTCTCACTTCGGTGACATTGATCCCTACGACCGCCGGACTGACAGATTCAACCGTCCGTGTGACTGCGTTTTGGCGTGAGGATGAAATTTGATCATTCGCGTTTTGTGCAACTGCACAGACGCTCATTATGGTTAGACAGAAAAAAATCCGGAATTTATTCTGCATGGAAGTAATCTTTTAATGGTTCTATATGACGTGTAAGACAAACGGCAGTCATCGCAATACCCGCTTTCAGAAAATCCGCCGGAGAGAAATATGCGGGAAGGAACAACGACATGATCGAATCAGGGGTCGCCCACACCGCCAGCGGAATGGCGACGATCGCGATCACGCTCGATGCGTGGACATTCTTCGTAAATCGTTCAGAGATGAAATATGCAGCAAGCCATAACGGAACACAGATCCATCCGGTGGCGAACAATGCTCCGGCTCCTGTTGCCAATCCTCTTCCTCCGTGGAACTTCAGCCAGACAGGATAACAATGACCGAGAACTGCACCAAACATTGCCGCGGAAACCGCCGCCACTTTATCGTCGAAGAGCATCGATGCGATCACAACGGCAGCAATTCCTTTCAACAGATCGATCAGCGTTACGACTACTCCGACCCATTTCTTTCCTGTCACTTCAAGTGCATTTCGCCCTCCCACATTTCCGCTTCCCACCGTACGGATATCGACCTTCGAAGTATTTTTGACAACGAGAAATGCTGTAGGGATAGAACCGATAAGATAACTGATGCCGAGGGAAATAAGGTAGTTGATCAAGGGAGTCTCTCTTTTGGCACCCAATTTACTAAAATTGGCATGGTAAGTCAACGTAACAAATTGCTGTAACCCATTGAATTTTGTGGAATTTAGCGGATTCGTTTCTTGATTCTCCTTACCAAAAAATCTATATTACTGGAAATTAGGTGGTGAATGTCAAAAGACCTTTCCAAAGTAAAATTCTTCAATTCCATCCTTGATACGATCGGCAATACTCCGTTGATCCGGTTGAACAAACTGAATAAAGGACTAAAGCCTCATATTTTTGTGAAGGTGGAATCGTTCAATCCCGGCGGCTCTATTAAAGACAGGATCGGATGCGAGATCATCGAGGATGCTGAACGGACCGGACGAATTAAACCGGGCGGAACGATCGTTGAATCCACTTCGGGAAATACAGGAATGGGATTGGCGATCGCAGCAGCAGTGAAAGGATATAAGACTGTCTTCACGATGCCGGACAAGATGAGTGCGGAAAAGATCAGTAACCTTCGCGCATTCGGCGCGGAAGTGATCGTCACACCGACTGCAGTCCCCCACGAGTCACCGGAAAGTTACACCGAAGTTGCGAAACAGCGTGTGCGTGAAACTCCGAATTCCATCCTAGCTGATCAATACGAGAATCCGAAGAATCCTGAAGCACATTACAAAACGACGGGACCGGAGATCTGGGATCAGACCGGCGGACAGATCGATTATTTCATATGCGGACTCGGAACCGGCGGCACCATCACCGGCACAGCGAAATATCTGAAGGAAAAGAATCCGAACATCAAAGTGATCGGTGTTGATATCAAAGGATCCATTCTTCAGGAATACTTTTACAAAAGAAAATATGATCCTGTATTCAAGACCTATAAAGTCGAAGGGATCGGACAGGATTACATTCCCAAAACACTCGATTTCAATTTTGTGGACGAGGTCGTCATGGCCGATGACCGGGAATCGTTCCTTGCAGCGCGGCGATTGACCCGCGAAGAAGGGATCTTCACCGGCGGTTCTTCCGGAACGGCGCTGCATGCAGGACTCGAATATTGCAAGACCATTCCCGAGGACAAAATCGTTGTCATTCTTCTTCCGGACAGCGGAAGCCGTTACGTGAGCAAGATGTATAATGATGTGTGGATGCGGGAGAATGGATTCCTAAGACCGGAGCGGATCACGCTTCGCTACATTCTTGACAGTAAACAATCCGAGCTACAGGAATTGATCAGCGTCAACCGCTCCACAACCATCCGTCAGGCAATTGAGCTGATCAAGAGGCACAATATTTCACAGCTTCCCGTGATCGACAGCGGAAGATCCATCGGCATCGTGACGGAATCGAACCTGCTCTCATGCGTTGTGGATGATGTCGCAAATTTCGAGAAGAGCGTCGCAACCGCAATGGAGAATCCCCTGCCGGAGATCCACATGAATGAAGAAGTGCAGACGGCAGTGAAATATTTCATGCAAAAATTACCGGCGGTGATCATCACCGACCACGAGAAACCGATCGGCATCATCACACGGTTCGATGTTCTCGAATATATGTCTCACTAATCACTCATACCATTATGCAGTGGGATAAAAACGCATCCGATACACTCGAAAAACTGGTCTCCGTTGTTCGGGACCCGTTCAGACAGATCATCAAAAGCAATGCACAGGCGCATGCGGAAAAATACGCCGAGATACGGAAATGTCCGCATGTCACAGAGAAGGAATCCGTCCTCGGTTTCCTCCGTGCACGTTCACACAAACTCTCCGGCGAGGGATTGATGATCCTCGAAGAATATAAACTCACCGAACGCGAATTCATGAATTATCCGGTATCAGGGAATCCTCAATGAAGTTCTCAACCAAAGCAGTTCACGCGGGACAGGTTCCCGATCCATCCACAGGCGCAGTAATGACGCCTGTTTTTTTGACCTCGACCTACGTCCAGGAAGAACTCGGGAAACATAAAGGCTATGAATATTCCCGCGTATCGAATCCGACGCGGACAGCGCTCGAAAAGAATATCGCTGCATTGGAGAATGCCGATGAAGGAATGGCCTTCGCATCAGGAATGGCAGCGGAAGATGCGGTCTTTCGTTTGCTGAATCCCGGCGACCACGTGATCGTGACGAATGATGTATATGGCGGAACGTATCGTATTGCGAAAATGATCCTGGAGAATTACGGACTGCAGTTCGATTTCGTCGACACAACAGTCATCGACAATGTGGTTAAGGCGTTCAAGCCGAATACGAAGATGATCTTCGTCGAGACGCCGACCAATCCGACCATGAAGATCACCGACCTGAAAGCGATCGCAAAATTCGCGAAGGAACGCAAGATCCTCTCCGTCGTCGATAATACATTCGCCACCCCCTATCTTCAGCAACCGTTAGAGATCGGTATTGATGTCGTACTGCACAGCGTCACAAAATATCTGAACGGCCACAGCGATATGCTCGGCGGTTTCGTCGGCACGAGTAACAAAAAAGTTATCGAACGTCTCCGGTTCCTGCAGAAAGCAACAGGCGGCATTATGAGTCCGTTCGACGCATGGCTCTGCCTGCGCGGAACAAAGACACTCGCGGTCCGAATGCGTCAGCACTGCGAGAGTGCAATGGAGATCGCACTCTGGCTTGACTCGCAAAAGAAAGTAAAAAAAGTAAATTATCCGGGATTACCGCATCATCCTCAATATGAACTTGCGCTGAAACAGATGCGCGGATTCGGCGGGATGATCTCTTTTGATCTTGGTTCCCTTGACAACGCGAAAAAATTCCTCAAAGCGGTGAAGGTCTGTTCCTTGGCAGAATCACTTGGCGGAGTTGAGACTCTCATATCTCACCCCGCAACAATGACGCACGCATCCGTGCCGAAAGCGGACAGGATCAAGAATGGTGT
>JBMOHT010000200.1:0-6738 GCA_049317705.1 Bacteroidota bacterium
CCGCCGCCGTTCGCGCTGACGAACTTCATGGACCAATGCAGCGAGTCGATCACAACGGTGTTCGTTGTGGAAAGCGTTCCGGTATTCTTCACCGAGATCTTGTAGGACGCCGTATCGCTCAGCGAGATGCGCGACGGACCGCTCTTATCGAAGAGGATGTTCGGATTCAGCGTGACCGCGATGTTCGCGTTGATCACATATGTTCCGTTGCCGCTGTTGACGAATTCCATGCTTCCCTCAACGGAAGGATGGATCAATGTCAGCCGGAACCGTCCCGCAGGGATCTGGTCGAATTTGAATGTTCCCGTCGAATCCGTAAAGACGGAATCGATCGTTGCCAGAACATCGCCTGCGCCGCTCAGCGATTTCTTCGGCAGCGGATTGATCACCTGCAGACGGACACCGATGTTTGCAGCGGCGACCGGTTCGTGTGATACAAGATAATAGACAGCGCCGGAGACAGAGTTCTGGTTCGGTGTTGGTGAATCACCGTTTC
The DNA here is from genome assembly GCA_049317705.1 of Bacteroidota bacterium. Classification (GTDB taxonomy): domain Bacteria; phylum Bacteroidota; class Ignavibacteria; order UBA10030; family UBA8401; genus UBA8401. Next base: position 497 of record JBMOHT010000200.1, read on the forward strand.
CGCTCACATTCACTTTCACCGATGTTTCAACGGTCACTTCGCGGTTGAATTCGTTCATTGTTGTGATCAGCACGCGGAAGCTGTCCGTCTTCGCTACCGGGAAGAGATAATATCCGTCCGCTTTTGTGACCATTTCGCCGATAAGTGAATCGGTCGTCTTCGAGTATGCACGGACATATGCGCCGAGCACCGGACGCTGTGTGCGGTGGTCGACCACGATACCTTCGATCGCGCCCGGATAGAAGACGATGTTGATGGTATCTTTTGCTTTACATCCCTGTCCGTCATCCGCAGAAGCGATCGCCATGGCATTCACGAGATTGTTACCGGCAACTGTTGCGCGCAGTGAATCGGTGACCTTACCATCCTTAGAATAGAGAACGCGCATCGACTGACCGTTGGTGAATTCACCGACGGTCGTGGTCAGAACGACCGGTGTTCCGTCCGGTTTCGGATAGCCGAGCGTGTTCGTCAGATTCACCTGGATGAACGCTTTGGAACGTCCGTTGCCGACGATCTTATCCGGCGTTGCGATCAATTCAATGCGGCAGGCCGGATCGGTCTTCGCCGTGAAGAGCGCGTAGGCGGTCTGTTCTTCGCTCTCGGTGGAATGAGCAAATGCATAGTTCAGCACATATTCGCCGTCGTGGACCGCATACGGATCGAGCTGGCCGGTGACGAAGATCGAATCCGACTGACCGGGAGCGAGCGAATTTCTGCTGAAGATCACACGGTTTCCACTGACGGAAGCATTGCTGCTCACGCGCGGTTTGATGATCTGCACGGGAAGCGTATCGACCAGCGCGATGTTCGTGAGTGTCTCAACGGATGTATTCTTTAGTCTGATCACATAGCTCATCGTATCGCCGATGTGGACCGTATCTTTCGACACGTGCTTGGTCAGTTCCATCTTGAATGTCTTCGTCACGCGCGGCTGCACCAGCGTCACTGCCTGAGCGATGATCTCGGGTGTCTGAGCACTCGTTGCATACGCTGTATTCAGGATCAGTTCAAAGTTCGGGCGGTCGAGACGAACGGTCGTCTTCACATAGAACGAATCCACTTCACCGACATCGATCGAATCCTTCTTGAACACGACCACGGAACCGTTCAGCTGCAGCGAATCCTTCGCCGTCAGACCTGATTCGCGGAACGGAATGATGGAGATCTTCGCCAGCGACCGTGATGTTGTGTTCGCATCCAATGCGCGGATATTCTCTAGCTGGAACGGAACGGGATCTTTGATGACGATGTTGGACAATTTCCTGTTCGATACGTTCGTTACGCGCACCACATAGGTCAGCGAATCACCGGTGAAGACGGTCGCGGACGAAACACTCTTATGGAGAAGCAGTTTATCGAGTTTGCCGATGAGTGATATGAATGTCGCTTCCGCTTTCTGCAGAGGATATTCATTCGCGCGGACATACGCTCTGTTCTTCACCTGCTCAGGAACATACGGGCTGCCGGCGACCACTGAGACGATCACAACGGAATCGACCGCATTCACCGGCAGCGTTCCTGCATAATAGGTGAGGATGTTGTTATCGATCGTGCCGTTCGCATACAGGACGGTATTCTTCGTCACCTGCTTCGGCAGCGTATCGGTCACAACAACGTTCGTCAGATTCTTCGTCCCGGCATTCTTGATGCGGATGATGTATTTGATCGTATCGCCGTTCACTACTGTGTCGCGTGAGACAAATTTATTGATGAGCAGCAGCGCTGTATTCGGTCCGATGTTCTCCTGCCACGGCGTGACAACTGAGGAGATCTGCCGCGGTGTCAGTCCGCTCTGTGCGTACGCCCTGTTGATGAATCCTGCAACTGATGTCTCTTTCACCAGCACGCGGATCGAAACGATGACGCTGTCACCGGCGTTCAATGTATCTTTCGTCATGGAGACGATGCCGTTCTGGAACGTTGCGTTGGACGAGACGAGCAGCACATCGAATTTCTGAGCGTCCACTGTGTCCACCATGGTCACATTCGGCAGCGGTGTGTTGCCGTTATTCTTCACCGCAATGCGGTACTGAAGCGTATCGCCGAGTCTGATGGAATCCTTATTCGCCGTCTTAACGATCGCGAGTGAATTGATCCGCGTGATCTTCGTTGCAGCGGTATCGCTGATCGGCAGGATCTCGGATGCCTTCAGGATCGCCGTGTTCACCAGTGTCGATGCGGAGGATGAATTTTTCACACGCACTTTCACGGAAAGTGTGTTCTTATAGGATGAATCGATATTGCCGAGATTCCAGACGACCGAATGTTCAGCAGCATTATAAGTGCCGTTATTGGACGCACTGACGAACTGCATATCCGGCTGGAGCGAATCCTTTACGGTCGTGTTGGTCACGTTGAACTTGTTCGGGTTCCGCACGTTGATGCGGTATTCCACGGTATCCCCAAGGATCGCCGTCGGTGTCCCCGATTTTTCGATGGTCGGATTGGACGTCAATTCCACAGGGATATTGCCGTTCAGAATGTAGTAGCCCTGCTCCGGGATGGTGATTGTCGCGGTTCCGTTAAGTTCGGATGCTCCAAGGATCACCTGATATGTTCCGGGCTTGATATCCTCGAATTTATAGACGCCGCGGCTGTCCGTCACCGACTGGAGGATCGCTCCGGCGGTTTCTTTTGCTTTACGTGTGACGGCGCCGTTCTCACCGTTCGAGATGTCGATCAGTTCGATCGGCATGTTCGGGATGTAGATCGGATTGTTCGAGATCCAGTAATAGACCGTTCCAGAGATCGAGTTCTTGTTCGGAATGATGTTCGTGACCGTTCCTTTGATATCGACATTCACATAGGTCGTGACCGTGTTGTCGAGTGCGAATTTATCCGCTGCAGAGACATCCACACGATAGGTAGCGGTCTTGGGGACGAACATGAAGAATTTACCATCCGCTTTTGTTACATAGGTGTCGATGACCACGTTCTGGACGGAATCGATCAGGCGGACGAACGCATTCTTGTAGAATTTCTTCGTCACATTATCCATCACCACACCGGTGATCGCGCCGGGATAGAATTCAACACCGATCGTGTCGCTGATGTTACAGACGCTCAACAGCGTCACGGTCACTTTTGAACGGACATACTGTGATGATGTGATGTCCGCATTCAGCGAATCGACCGCAAATCCATTCAAGGAATATTTCGTGACCGTATCTTTCCCGTTGGAGAATGTTCCGATATCCGCTTTGAACAGGACGGGTGTTCCGTTCGGTTTCGGAACGCCGAGCGTATCGGTGATGTTTGCGCGGATGACTGCCCACTGCTGACCGTTCGCGATCAGTTTATCCTTCGATTTATTGAGCGTGAGACGGCACGATTCACTCTTTATAATAGAGAGGGTCAAACTTGCTGAGGAACGGAGCACAGTACCGATACTGTCGGTTGCAACCGCAGTATTTGTTACAGGATACGTTCCCGTGGTCGTGTCTTTCACGACTGCTGTGATGGTGATGGAATCCGGTGTCGAGGCAATGATGCGGCCGGCATTCCATGAAACGATGTTTCCGTTCACTGTACCGCGTGAGGCGGAGAGAACGGTGAACAACGAAGGAACAGTATCCGTGACGACGACGTTCGACGCACCAAGACCGCCGGTGTAGGATACAACGATCTTGAACTGAACAGTGTCGCCGTTCGCAGCGCTGATGCGCGACACTGTTTTATTCAATGATAGTGCACCCCACGCTTCGACGATGATCGTTGCGGGATCGCTCTTTACGGAATCTTTGCTTCCATCCAAATAGCGGAATGTTGCCGAGCTGATGTTCACGATCTGCGTTCCGCCCGGTGTCTGTGCATAGACCGGCGAACTCAGAGCGATCAACGATACGCTGAGCAGGAAGAAAGAGGCAATATGTTTAAGTAGGTTTTTCATTAAAAAACTTCTCCGGAGCCCCCTTCCCCTGAAGGGAGCCCCGAAAAAGGTGTTGCAATTAATTGATCTTCACCTTGAATCTGATCTTACCGCGATAGGTAGCATCAGACATCAGTTGCGGACCAACAGATCCGAGGGAGACAGTGATGGTGCCGCTGCTCTCTGTTAATTCATCAGCATCCGCTCCATCGGTCTTGGCAACATATAACGCTCCGCTGCCTGTGCCGCCGTTTGCTGAGTTATCGATCGAGACACTGCCGGGCAGATAGGTCGTATTCGTCGGTGAAACGTCCGAAATGACGATCTGGTTAGCTGTGCCCGAACCGGTATTGGTATAGGTGATCACATAGATCAGTGTATCGTTCGGACGCGTTCTGCTGCCGCCGCCCCATGTTGCGGACTGTGAGCTGACCGATTTCGTCAGGACCATCACCGGAGCTTTGATGCGTGTGATGTGCCAGCCTGAATCGCTTGCAGTCTGTGTGATCGACGCTGCATGATAGTATGCGCTGTCGCGTGCACGGTCCGTTGCATTCTGGCTGATCGTATCGACCGCGATGAACATGATCGAATCATTCTGTGCGACCGAACCGGTGTTGCCGGCAAGGTTGAACGGTGTGTCCGTACCGGAATCATATGCGCCGTTCCTGTTCACATCCTTGAAGATGGACCAGGTCAGCGGCAATGACGTTGTGCGGCTGATGGAAGCCGTATCCGTACGGTTACCGGTGTTCGTTAATTTGATCTTATAATAGATGGACTGGCTCACGTTCACCGAATCCGATGCATGGTCGGTCGTGAAGAGAGCACCGATCACTGCAACTTTCAGATCCCATGATGCATCGGTATCGACCGTGCTGGTGGTCGGACCTGCGGGCGGACGTTTCGTGCGGCCGCTGATGCTGTCCGTATAGACCATATATGCGCGGTTGGAAATGACCGTTCCTGCCGCAACGCCTGCATTCACCGTTACCTGGAATGTCATTTGTCCCGTTGCGCCTGCATACACATCACCGCCGTTACCGATGTTGGACCAGACGACACGGTTCGGTGAAGTGAGGAATGCAACAGATCCGCCGCCGGAGACGACCGTCGCGCTGGCTGCAACGTATGTGACGTTCGCATCGAGCGTATCGGAGAGTGTCGATGCTTCAGCAGTTCCTGTTCCGTTGTTGGTGTAGTTGATCGTGTACGTGATCACCTGACCCGGATCCGGATTTGCATTGTTGTTGTTCTTCGTCAACGCAACTTCCGTTACACGGGTGCGGATGGAATCGCGGACCCATGCAGAAGCGATCGGATCGATGCTGTTGTCGAACGTGGAGGTTGCGGTCGTTCGGTTGGTGTCGAGTTTTCCGCTCGCCGTACCGTTCGGCACGAAGAGCCGGATGATGACCTTGTATGTTGCATCCGCAGCAAGGTTCGAGATGCTGGCAACGGTGGTATTCTCACCCGTATCCCAGACTCCGTTACCGTTCGCGTCGAACAGGATCGTCGGTGCCCAGCTTGCAGAATCCGCCGAGCTCATGTTATAGGAATCCGTACCGTTACCGGTATTGGTGACCGTATGCGCGAAATAGACATACATACTGTCGCTGGAGTATTTCAGGCTTCCGACCGGTGTCAATGTAACGCCGGCAACCTGTTCTACTGTGACCGTCGCTGTATCGGAATACAGTGTCGGGAATGATCCACCGGAGAGGTCCTTATACGTCATGGAAGCGACGTTCTTAATGGCCGTACCGGCGGGCGTTCCTGCTGCAAATGCAGACGTTGTGCTCAAGAGCATAACGGCAGACAAAGCAGCCACAAAAACCATGATTCTGGTTTTCATAGGTGACCCTTTCTGTTTGGTGTTAGTGTTGGTTAAGTGTTTCATTTTGTTTTTTTCTTCGTTCTGTTAATAATTCGTTTCGTTGTTTCATACATCACTCTCTATTGTTGGGGGAGGTTTTGGTCTGCGTCGATATCTTTTTTTCATTGTTGTTCTCCTATTGTTTTTGATTTTGATCTGTTATTGATTTTAATTTTATGTGATATGTTAATTGACCCGAACTCTCATTTTTACCGTTCCGGAAACACCCGGATTCACAATGCCGATATTCAGCTGAATGGTCGTACCTGACAGCGTCACTTCATCCGCATCGGATGCATCGGTCTTCGCAACATTATTGATCGTCGTCGAATTGGGAACGTATGTGGTGTTCGCCGGCTGTGCATCGGAAACGGTCACCAGCGCCGCCGGTGTCGTTCCCGTATTTGAATAATTGATCGTGTACGTAATGGTATCGCCCGGCTTCGCCGTTGCGCGGTTCGCGGATTTCGTCATCGTCATCACCGGACGGTTCAC
>JBMOHT010000201.1:0-6736 GCA_049317705.1 Bacteroidota bacterium
AATATTTCAAAACGAAGATCTAATGCAGTTTCTATAAGGAACATAAAGGAAGAAGAGTATCATTCGCCGTTGATAATCAATTGCGATACATGAGGCAGCGTTGCCGGCATTCTCTTCTCACGTGAATGTAAATTGCCGGACTATAAATAGGTATATAATCAATTGTGACGATCTTCTTTGCAGTATTATTAAACATCCAACGATATTTTATGAAAAATCACAACAGCATTCAGTTATTCCTCAAATCCAGTACTTTAGTTGCTCTGTGTTCTATATTCCTGATCATTTCAGTCTCGGCACAGCAGGTGACCCCGGCAATGATCCAACAGGCGAAATCACAGCTTGGCACCATGACACCCGATCAGATCGATGCAAAGATCAAAGAATATGGAATGACTCGGTCGGAAGCGGAAGCAAAGGCGAAGGAATACGGGGTCGATCTTGAGAGTTTTCTTACCAAGGGAAATCTTAAATCTCCGGTAAAAGATAATATGCAGATCGATCTGCAGACGATCGGTACCGGAAATTCTCAGAAAGTGGTGACTAAACCGGCTGAACCGTCAATTCAGATTCCGGAAAAAACAGAACCGAAGAGTCCTAAAAAAAATCAGACAGAACGAAAACTTTCTCCTGATGGTCTGGATTACTATGGGTATTCATTGTTCCAATCGTCTTCGGATGCATTTGAACCGAGACCATTCATTGACGATCAATATGTGTTGGGCGAAGGGGATGTCATTAAAATTTCATTGTCTGGTGAACTTCAAAGCTACAATGAATACACCGTCAATTCCGAAGGACGTATCCTTGTCTCCGGTATTGGACCTATCCTTGTCTCCGGTTCAACGGTGGACAAAGCTAAACGTGCTGTGACCTCGGCATTGGGAGGGGCATATTCGGGCCTGGTCCGTAATCCTCCCACGATCTTCATGGATCTTTCAGTCGCCCGTATTCGCCCGATCCGTGTCTTTATGACCGGCGAGATCGAAACGCCCGGCGGATATGCCGTGAGTAATTTCGGTAATGTGTTCAATTCTCTCTTTGCCGTCGGCGGTCCGAAGATCTCCGGCTCTCTCCGTGATATCCGGGTGATCCGCAATAACAAAGTGATAACTAAGGTTGATATCTATGATTATCTCATTGGCTCACCCAAGACAGACGATGTGCGGATCAATGACAACGACATTATTTTTGTCCCTCTGAGAGGAAAAACAGTTTCGATCAAAGGGGAGGTCCTGCGTCCGTACACATTTGAATTGCTTTCAGGCGAGAATCTCAAAAAGCTGATCGAATTTTCCGGAGGCATTCGTTCCAGTATCTATGTCGACAGGATACAGGTGGACAGGATCATACCGTTCGCCGAACGGGTAAAAGGGGGCGATGACAGGAAGATCTATGATATAGAATTTAAGGATATCGCAACTGGCAAGAAGGACTATACCCTTGAGGATGGTGATATTGTTACGCTGTTTCCCATTTTGGACAAAAAAGAGAATTTTGTTGATGTCGACGGAGATGTCCGCCGGCCGGGCCGCTATCAGATCGATAAGGTGAAGACCATCAAAGACCTTATCACAGCGGCGGATGGATTGATGCCGACAGTATATATGAAACGTGCGGAATTGATGAGGGAGTTTCCTGATCATAAATTCCAAATGGTCGTGCTTGATCTTGAAAAAGTCATGTCCAATGATCCTTCAAATAATATGACGCTTCAAAAGAAGGACAAAATAAAGATCTACAGTATATTTGACCTCAATCCGCCGGATTCTATCACGGTCGTCGGTCACTCAAAGCGCACAGGAAAGTTCGCGTTTGCCGACAGCATGACCGTCGGGAAGTTGCTACTCTCGCTTGTAGGTCTTGAGGATTCGGTCTATCGGTCAAAAACATTCATGGACAGAGGGGATGTATACCGATTGAACAGCGATAAGATCAGCCGCACCAGGATAGAATTCAATATCAATGACATCCTTGACAAGACGAGCAAGGATTTGCAGATTGTTCCGGACGATCAATTGCGGATCTATGGGCTAAGTGATGTAGATTTCTTGGAAAAGGAAGTCGAGATCTTCGGGAATGTGAAGAAACCGGGGAAATATCCTTTGAGTCGGGGAATGACCGTGACTGATCTGATCATGCTTGCCGGAGGATATACTCAGGATGCATGGACACAGCGCGGCGAGGTCGCAAGAGTGACCCGTTCCGAAAATTTGAAAGATTCCCTTGTGACGGTGACCTTCACTGATCTTCCAGATCTTTTTGATACCACGAAAACGAATCATTCTATTCTGTTGTCGAAGGCGGGATCATTCACTCTCATCGATAAGGATCAAGTGTTTATTCGACCGCATCCTGATTATGCACTGCAGAAATTGGTCTCGGTGAACGGTCAGGTCAGGTTCCCCGGGAAATATGCAATTTCTGTCACTAAAGAACGTCTGTCGGACTTCGTCGTTCGTGCAGGAGGTCTTCAGAAGAACGGTTATGCGCGTGGCGGTGAGTTGATCCGCGATGGAGAACGACTGCGAAGTAATTTTGAAGAGGCATTATCGGACCGTGGAGGCAAATATGACCCGGTCATGTACCCCGGCGATTCCATCAACATTCCTATCAACCCGAATACAGTGCGTGTAACCGGTGAAGTGAATAATCCGGGACGCTATTCGTTCGTGCCGAAAGAGGACAGGGATTTCTATATTGATCTTGCAGGCGGGATCACCGATAGTGCTGACTTTGCTTTGATCACCTATCCTGAGGGATACATCGTAAAAACGAAATTCCCGTGGATTTTCACCGACAGTCCGGAAATACCCGACGGTTCTGAGATCCATGTTGTGAAAGTAATCCCTCCTCCACCGAAAACGGTGGACCAGGAACGCCGTTCGTCGTTTGTGGAGATCTTCAAGGAAACGACGGCGATCATTGCAACATCGCTGACAATTCTGGTGCTTGCGGCTCAGTTGAATAAATAGCCATCGGACCGCAGCTGTTCATGAATGACGCATTATTGACTATTTTGGTTTTGGCAGTCCAACTACAGAAATAGAAAATGATATTTCGTTAGCGATTATTGTGTAGTGAAGTAAGCGAAATAATTCATTCAGCACTAAAATATTTTTAATAAATAAATTTATTTGTTATATAAAATTCTATGGAAGATAAATATAAAATAGCTTTAACTAATATCAGACCATATTTTCTTCTGATCTGGAATGCAAAAAAAACGATAATCTATTTAAATATTGTCGTGGCGTTGGTAACTCTTGGATTTTTAATTTTTTTCGTTAAGCCTGTATATAAAAGTACTGTCACACTATTTCCTGATTATGGTGGAAAATCAATGCTGGGTGGACTTGGTAGTCTTGCATCTTTAGCAGGAATTAGTGTCGGCGAAACAAATCCAATGGATATCTATAGAAATGTTGTATTCAGTGAATCAGTCATTGAGCCTGTAGTTTATAAAAAATATAAAACTAAAGCATTTTCTGACTCAGTAAATCTTATTCAATATTTTGAAATTGAGCCCAATGTATCGGGTGAAGATATTGATCCGGATCGTGCAAGATTTGTGAAATTTTTTGACCAGTTTACAGGTTCTTTAATGAAAGTGGATTTTGAATCCTTGACAAAGATTATTTCAATTACGGTTAAGATGCCAGAACGGAAATTATCTGAGGATGTGGCAAATGAAGTCATTAAATCACTTGATGAGTATATTAGGACTAAGAGAAAATCATATGCATCGATGCAACGGTTTTATCTCGAGAAGCGAATCCGTCAAGTATCTGATTCATTGCGCTCTGCTGAAGAAGCTCTAAAATATTTTCGAGAAACCAATAAAAGCCTCGGCCAATCAGCAGAATTGATGTTGAAACAGGAAAGGTTGACCCGACTCACTCAAATTCAAACAACAATATATATTGAACTAATTAAGCAAGTAGAATTTGCAAAGCTTGACGAGATACGTGACGCGCCGGTTTTAAATGTAAAAGAATTTGCAAAAGATCCCATTGAAAAAGATGGGCCCAATAGGAGAATGTTTTTTTTAGGTATAATGTTATTCAGCATTGTTTTATCGACCTTCTATTTTGCTATTTTCCCATTGATGATGAATAAATTCAAGAATTTGTATCGAGAGGTATCTGCAATTCTTTTTCAACAATAAATATCAACTTCATTAACCAATTTTTCATTTTCCAACAAAAATTTATGTTAAACGATAAAACAATTTTGATAACGGGTGGTACTGGATCATTCGGGAAAAAATTTATCCAAACCGTTCTGAATAAATATACTCCTAGAAAAATAATAGTTTTCTCTCGTGATGAACTGAAGCAATTTGAAATGCAGGAGAATGAATTCTTTAAAAAACATGATTCGATGATGCGGTATTTTATCGGTGATATCCGTGACCTTCCGAGACTTCAGAAAGCCATGGAAGGAGTGGATGTCGTGATCCACGCCGCCGCTCTGAAACAGGTCCCTGCCGCCGAGTATAATCCTTTTGAAGCGGTGAAGACCAATATCCTCGGCGGGCAAAATGTCATTGACGCATCCCTTGCATCCGGTGTCCACAAGGTCGTTGCATTAAGTACGGACAAAGCAGCAGCGCCGATCAATCTGTACGGCGCCACAAAACTGGCTTCCGACAAACTGTTCGTGGCGGCCAACAATCATCGGGGGGCCCATGATATCGGGTTCTCCGTCGTCCGGTATGGGAACGTGATGGGAAGCCGTGGATCGGTGATCCCGTTCTTCATGCAAAAAAAATCGGAAGGTGTTCTTCCGATCACTGATGAGCGGATGACGAGATTCAATATCACGCTTCAGCAGGGTGTTGACTTTGTGCTTCAGTCGCTGCAACGGATGTGGGGAGGGGAATTATTCGTTCCGAAGATCCCGTCGTACAAGGTGGTCGATGTCGCAGAAGCCATCGCTCCGGGAATGCCGCTCAAGATCGTCGGTATCCGTCCGGGTGAAAAACTGCATGAGGAAATGATCACGGAAACAGACTCGCTGAACACCATTGAATTTGATTCCTACTATGTCATCCTGCCTTCAATGCAGCTGTGGGATATTGAAAAGTTCAGGATGGAAAGCAGCACTGCACCGGGCAGGAAATGCGAGTTCGGGTTCAAATACAACAGCGGGACCAATTCTGACTGGCTGTCCATTGACCAGATCAAAGACTTAATTAAGATAATGTAATATGAGATTCTTTGTCCTGGGCGTTGGCTCGATCGGGGTCCGCCACATTCGAAATCTTCAATCCCTTGGTTTCACTGATATCATTGCGTACGATGCTAACGCTGAGTCGCTGAAGAAGATCTCGGATGACCTGGGAATCAAGACCGCCGGTTCATTGCCCGGCGGTATTGCTGAAAGACCGGATGCCGCATTGGTATGCCTTCCGAACCATCTTCATATTGATGCATCCATTGAATTGGCAATGGCCGGTATCCATCTGTTCATAGAAAAACCATTGGACCTTTCATTGGCGAGAGTGGATGAACTCATCGCCCTGATCGAACAGAAATCCCTGATCGATATGGTGGCATGTAATTTCCGGTTCGATGCGGGCTTGAGAATGATGAAAGAGCGGATGGAAAATGGCAGCATCGGAAGGATATTACGTTTGCAAGCCTCCTTCGGACAGTATCTTCCGGATTGGAGACCGTCAACAGATTACCGGAAGAATTATGCTGCAAAGAAGGAAACAGGCGGCGGTGTGATCCTCGACCGGATCCATGAATTCGATTATGTCCATTGGCTTATGGGTACGGTTGCTTCGATCAGCGGTTACGCATCGAGGATCGGCGATTTGGAGATCGAGACCGAAGACAACGCGGATGTGATCTATCGTCACACTACCGGAGCGGTCTCGAACATTCACGTTGACTATCTGCGGCGTGAATACCAATGTAGCTGCGAGGTTAGTGGCAGTGAAGGGATCATGGTGTGGAATTTCAAGCAGCGCTCATTGCTTCAGTTCGAAGCATCGAACAAACAATGGACCGACCTGTCCGCCGATATCCCGGCAGACATCAACGATATGTATGTGAAGGAACTGAAATATTTCACAGACTGTGTCGCCAGCCGTAACACAACATTCAATACCGTCGTGAATGCTGCGGAGGTACTCCGGACCGTATTGATCACAAAAGAGATGATCGTACAATCATGATCACAGCCATTATACAGGCCCGGACGGGCTCAACACGCCTTCGCGGCAAGGTCTTTGCCGATCTTGCTGGTAAACCGCTCATCCATCATGTGGTCGAGCGGCTGACGCACTCTGCGGTGATCGGGAAGATCGTACTTGCGACCACGGTGAATCCGCACGACGACTCGCTGGAGGAGTGGGGGAAGAACAATTCGGTGGAAGTCTTTCGCGGGAGCGAAGAGGATGTACTGGCACGGTACTATCATGCAGCGGTATCGGTGAATGCTTCCGTTATCATCCGTGTGACTGCCGATGACCCGTTCAAAGACCCGTCGGTCATCGATGATGTCGTGAATATCCTGCAGTCCGAACATTTGGATTTTGTGTATAACAACAAACCGCCGAGTTTTCCGGAAGGGCTGGATACGGAAGTATTCACCATGGCATGCCTCGAACGTGCTTACCATGAATCGCACGATCCTTTCGAAAGGGAACATATGACCCAATATATGTACCGCCATCCGGAATTGTTCAGTCAGAGGAATCATCCGCACACCGAGGATATTTCGA
>JBMOHT010000202.1:0-6711 GCA_049317705.1 Bacteroidota bacterium
CGGATAACATCCGGACCTACATTTATACTTCGTGCTCTTTGTGTCTTAGTGTTTTTCTTTTTAAAGAAGATCATCCGTTCAGATCTATTCTTTCCGTGTCATCAGTGTCCCATTTAAGCGCATCGACAGCCGGCCCGGATAACATCCGGAACCACATTTCTTCTTAGTGTTCTTCGTGCTCTTTGTGTCTTAGTGTTTTTCTTTTTAAAGAAGATCATCCGTTCTGATCTATTCTTTCCGTGTCATCCGTGTTCCATTAAAGCGCATCGACAGCCGGCCCGGATAACATCCGGACCTACATTTATTCTTCGTGTTCTTCGTGCCTTAGTGGTCCGCTCTTCTTACCGTCTTTGGATTGTTTCCGGAAGTTAGTACATTGACCGAAACAATTTCAACCGGAATCTTCCCCCATGCTTCGTTCTCTCATCGTTCTCATTCTATGTACGTCTGCTCTTGCTGCGCAGGAACCGCAGTTGGGATTCTCACTGCTTCATCGGTATACTCCCGCGGACTATAATGCTCCGGAGGATAACTGGGCCTCGGCGCAGGATTCGGTCGGCGTGATGTATTTCGCCAATCAGTCCGGCGTGCTGCGGTTCGACGGCACTTCATGGTCCCGCATACCGGTGAAGGATGGGAAGTATGTCATTTCCGTCGCCATCGACAGCACGGGAAGGATCTTCGTCGGATGCACGGATGATTTCGGATATCTCCGCACAGGACCGAACGGACAGCAATCCTATGTCTCTCTTCGTCATTTGATCAAGGATTCCACCATTCGGTTCAGCGAAGTTCGCAGGATCATCTTCCAGCAGAACGGAACATATTTCAATTCCTTCGAAAAGATCTTCCGGTATCAGAATGACTCTCTGTTCGTTGTGAGATCGCCGGAACTCTTCGGCTTTGCGTTCGGTGCGGGGGACCGCGTCTTCGCATTCGTGGAGGAGCACGGCATCATGGAGGTCATCGGCGACTCCGTCCGTGCTATCCCCGGTATGACGAGGTCCATGTTGAAGAACCGAGCCTACACGGCGATCCCGTCCCTGCATTCCGGAGTTCTCTTCGGCACGATCGACGGGCTGCTCATCTATAATGGAAAGACATTCCGCCGCATCCGCACCGAAGCGGATTCCATCTTTACATCATCACGCATCTATCATATGATCCGTTTACCGGACGGAGCCATCGCCGTTGCTGTGCTCGGGGCCGGAGTGGTGATCATGAACGAACAAGGGAAACTTCTGCGGCAATGGACGAAGAAGAACGGATTGAACAGCGATTACACCATTTCGGTATTTGCGGACAGGCAGGGCGGTTTGTGGTGCACACACATTCCCGGAATCACACGGATCGATTATTCCGTTCCGGTCACACTGCTGGATGAACGGAACGGCATCGACAGTTATGTCTTCAACACCGTTCAGTACCGCGGGAAGTGGTATGCTGCATCGCTCACCGGACTCTATGTGCAGGACGGACTGCTGCAGAAAGGACTCCCGCATTTCCGTCTCGACCCGTCATTCGGCGAGGACTGCCGGGTGCTGAAGGTCGTCGGCGATGAGTTGTTCGTCGGCTGCGCTAAAGGATTATTCGTGATCGGCAGGGATGGAAAAGGAAAACGTATCACCGATGTGTATTCCATCGGACTGCTGCAGTCGAAGATCGATCCCTCCATCATGTTCGTCGGTGAATACGGATTGACCATCCTGAAACGCCGCGGCACGCAATGGAACGTACTGACGAAAGTGAAGGACTTCAGCGATGTTCTGATCAGTATCGAAGAACTGTCGGACGGCACGCTCATCTGTCAGGTGCTGAATTCCGGAGTCGTGAAGATCCGCTGGAAGAACGGAGTGACCGGTGCTCCGGAGATCTCGCATTTCGGCATCGAAGCGGGACTGCCCACGCTGACATTAACACCCGCGAATGCGCCGTCATTCCCTCTGCGGTATTCCACATCAGCCGGTTTTTTCCGGTTCGACACTGTCGCATCGTTGTTCCGGCTCGATTCACTCTTTACCACGCGATGCTTTCCGCCCATCGCAATAGAGGCAGTGACGTTGTATGAAGATAAGGAAGGCGGACTGTGGAATAATTCATTTTCTGATACCGGAGAGATCTACCATCGGTTCGACCGTTCGCGGAATGCATTCATCGGTGTCCCCACGTCACTTTCACGCTTCAAAGGAAAGACACTTCAGATCCTCGGTGAGGTCACAAATGGACACATTGCACTCTATTCGGAAGAAGGGATCGTTCTGTATAAGAAAGGGGAGAAAGCCGCATCCATTCCGATGCCGGTCTTCATCTCTTCTGTTTCTTTGTTGAACAGAGATACGGTCATCGTCCATCAGGTGCTTCCGCTGCATGATGCGGATGCGAAACAGGAATTCCTTCCCGATGAGAACAGTCTCCGGTTCACGCTCACGGTTCCCGATTTTTCCGATCCTGCGGGAGTTCAGTATCAGATCTGGCTCGATGGACTCGAACAGCCCGATGAACGGTGGCAGAGTTCCAACACCCGCGATTATGTTCAGATTCCTGCGGGCTCATATACGCTCCGGTACCGTGCGCGCACATCATCAGGAGCAACGACCGAAGAGTTCGGATACCGGTTCATCATCATTCCGCAATGGTGGCAGACGGTGTGGTTCCGCGCATTCGTGCTGATGCTTCTTGCAGGACTGGTCGTGTTCGCTTCCCGCAGACTTGCCGCGCGAAAAGTGCAGCGCATCCGCGAACTGCAGAGACAGCAGGAGGAATTCTCGCAGCGGCTCATTGAATCGCAGGAAGCAGAACGGAAACGGATCGCCCGCGATATTCACGACGGTCTCGGTCAGGACCTGATCGTGACGAAGAATATGGTACAGATGCTGCTGGGGAATAATAAACGTCTCGCCAAAAAAGTAGCTGAGCCGCTGAAGGACCTTTCCGCAGTCGTCTCGAATGCCATCGAATCATCCCGCGAGATCATCAAGAGCATCCATCCGTACCAGCTGGAGCGGCTCGGATTGACCGAATCCATTGCGATGGTCGCAGCGAATGTCGAACGGACCGGCATCAAAACGACGGTCACGCTTGAAAAGATCGATAAGCTCTTCTCGCCGGAACGGGAGATGCATTTGTACAGGATCATTCAGGAATGTGTGACGAATATCCAGAAACATTCGGGTGCAACGCGCATTGAAATGACGGTACAGAAGAAAGACCGGCAGGTACTCGTCCGCTGCCGCGATAACGGAAAAGGATTCGATACGATGAGCGCCGCGAACGGAATGGGACTCTCCGGAATGAAGGAACGCGCAAGGATGCTCGGAGCATCGATTGAAATTCTCTCAACAGTGGGGAACGGGACGGAGATCGTTCTTACCATTCCCTTGCAGCCGGAGGTGAAATGAAACAGCAGACCATCATCATTGCGGATGACCATCCGTTCTTCCGGAAAGGACTGCTGCAGCTCCTTCGTTCAGTGAAGAACATCAAAGTTGTCGGCGAAGCGGAGACCGGACGCGACGCGCTCTCGATGATCGGCACACTGCATCCTGACGCAGCGGTGCTGGACATTGATATGCCGGAGATGCGCGGACTCGATGTGCTCGAAGAGATGAATAAGAAAAAATCCGGAACCTCTGTCGTGTTCATGACTATGTATAAGGAACCGGAACTTGTCCGCCGCGCACTCTCACTCGGCGCCAAAGGATATCTGCTGAAAGAAAGCGTCGTGGAAGAATTGATCCAATGCCTTTCCTATGTTGCAAAAGGAAAGACGTACGTCAGTCCCGTGATGGCCGCCGTGATGGCCGCTGAACCGTCGCGTCCCGCAGAGGATCAGCTTCCCGGTATTGACAAGCTCACACAGTCCGAACGCCGCGTTCTTCGTCTCGTCGCCGAGAACCGGTCAAGCAAAGAGATCTCCGAAGAACTCAACATCAGTTCCCGCACGGTGGACAATCATCGCTCGCATATCTGTGAGAAACTCGGAATCACCGGCACACACGCACTGCTCCGTTTCGCCCTTCAGCATAAAGACCGCCTGTAATATCCCGCAAAAAACACTCCACGCCTGCACCAACGGTGTCCCTTTGGGACCCGCCCGATGTTTTGCGGGAATAACACGAATAACCAAATGTAGGTCCGACCGCTGGTCGGACCAATGCATCTCACACCGATTCCAGGGCTGAGCAATGCTCGGCCACATGAAATTCTGCTGCCGATCACAAGAGTTTTCCCGGAACAACTACCAACCATCGTATAAGTGTTATCTCACACATCGCATGAGTATTGCCATGAGTGAAGATTACGTAATTCCCTCTATTTTCTTTCCTTCATCGTCCCGCTATATTGTTCCCGTATAATTTCCGGATACAGAATATGAAAGTAATGGTCGTTGATGACAGTTCCTCCGTTCGCTCGCTGCTAAGGATGATCCTTGCGCCGCTGCAGTGCGAACTAGCGGAATGCGAGGACGGTTCGGAAGCGGTGAAGCGGTATCCGCAGATCCGGCCGGACCTTGTACTGATGGATATCGAGATGCCGGTGATGGACGGATTCACTGCGACAGAGCTTCTCATCTCCGGCGATCCGAGCGCCTCCGTTATTATGATGTCGCAATACAGTGATCCTAACATCACTGAACGTTCTCTGCAATCCGGCGCAAAACGATTCATCTCGAAGGATATGCTGTACCATCTTCCGGAGATCTTCCGGACAATGATCAAAGAGGACCGAAATTGAATTTGACCTGCTCCATTTTTTTCTCATCACAACATGAAAGGATCACTGTTATGAACCATTGGAACTTACGCGTACTTACTCTGCTCGTTCTGCTGTGGACGGGCATTGCCCTCGCTGCGGATCCTGCCGCCGCATTCGACCGCTCCAGGATCGATGTCCGACTGATGAAAGAGATCGAACGGACACAGCGTGCGGACGCACAGAAAGGAACATACCGTCTGCTGAAACAGAACGGCAAAACATGGAGCGCCGATGTCATCATCCGCTATACCGACATCAGCGGTATCCTCAAACTCGGTATTCAGCCGCAGGCTGTCTACAAGACACTGCTTACGGCACGCGTGACTGCGGAGCAGATCCTTCAGCTCAGTAATACGCGCGGCGTCTCCTTCATCGAAGGAAGCAAAATGTCTGAAGTGAAACTTGACAAAAGTCGCGTGGAGATGAAAGTGGACAAGGTCCATTCAGGAGTCGCAACGGGTTCCGCTCTGAAAGGAAAAGGGATCATCGTCGGCGTGATCGACAGCGGCATCGACTGGAAGCATCAGGATTTCCGGAAGGATTCCGATACCACAAAAACTCGCATCCTGTTCTTGTGGGACCAGACCGATGAACGCACAGGTGTTGGTCCGGCCACATTCAATTACGGCGCTGAATATACATCCGCGCAGATCAATGATGAACTGGACGGGACCCCTGCAGGAAAAGTGCTCGAAGATGATTCGAACGGACACGGCACGCACGTTGCCGGCATTGCGGCGGGGGACGGTTCCACATCGGCCGGACTCTACACCGGTGTCGCACCCGAGGCGGACCTGATCATCGTTAAAGGAGGGAACGGCGGATTCACTTCCACAAATGTCATCAACGGTATCGCTTACATCCGCCAGAAATCGGAAGCACTCGGCAAACCGTTCGTCATCAACATGAGTCTCGGCGGACACGGCGGTGCGCACGACGGCACCGATGCACAGGAAGTGGTGGTGGACGAGGAGTTGAACGGAAAGACAGGACGCCAGATCGTGATGGCGGCAGGGAACGAAGGTTCCGACCAGATCCACGCGAACGACATTCAGTTGATGGGGGACCAGAAGACGATCACCGTTACCGTTCCTGCATACACTCCACAGGCAGGCGCCGAGAATGATATCGTTTATATTTCCATGTGGCATCAGTTCGGCGATGCGTTCACCATCTCCGTGAAGATGCCGAACAATACCGTTGTCACAGCGAAACCGTGGAAGAAAGTTTCAGCATCCAACGCCGCCGGATATTGTGAAGTGGCGAATTCTCAGGGAGCGGTTAATTCCAAAGGAGCCATCGAAAGCACCATCTCCATTGGGGACAGTGCAGAGAACCAGCCGCCGATGACGGGGGACTGGGTGATCACCGTGAAGATCGATACCTATAAAGTGAACGGCGTCTTCGATATGTGGATAGCCGGTGCGACGATCCCCGAAGCGCAGTTCACGAGCGGACATTCCATGAGCAAGCTTGTCGGTATTCCCGCAACAGCGGAACTGGGCATCACCGTCGGTTCGTATGTCACCAAATGGCAGTGGACCGCAACGGATGGAAATACATATTCCTACAATGGAACGAGCAGATTGAATGATTTTTCTACGTTCAGCAGCATGGGACCGACGAGGGACGGACGGCAGAAACCGGATGTCTGCGCTCCCGGCCAGGCGATCGCCGCACCGCGCTCATCGTTGAAGGTAACACCTGCACACGAACTGATCGGCGCCGGCGGCAAATATGTGATCGAGCAGGGAACGAGCATGGCAACGCCGCAGGTGGCGGGACTCATTGCGCTGATGCTGCAGTATCAGCCGACGCTCACCGCCGAAAAGATCCGTTCAACGCTCAATACAACGTCGCGCAAAGATTCGTTCACCGGCGCATCGGCGTCCGATCAATGGGGTTCGGGAAAAGTGGATGCCGTGGCTGCGCTGAAAGGAACAACATCCGTCCGCA
>JBMOHT010000203.1:0-6636 GCA_049317705.1 Bacteroidota bacterium
TTGTTTTCGAGGGCGAACTTATAGAGAGAGTTACTGCCGTGAAGGTCCAGTTTTTGACAGATATTATTACGGTGCGTATCCACCGTACGCGGCGAGATGAAGAGGATCTCGGCGATCTCTTTGGTTGAACGGTCGAGGGAGATCTGTTTGAGCACTTTCCGCTCCGCAGCCGTCAGGGATGAAAACGCAAATTGTTCCTGTGCCCGGAACTGTGAAGCGTCATTCGCCGAGGAACGTTTGATGAGCACACCGGAGAGTGACGGTGCGATATAATGCTTACCGTCGCGGACACTTTTCAGAGCATCCACGATCTCCGTTGCCGCACTTTCCTTGAGCACATATCCCATCACACCGATCTCCATCGCCTTGGAGAACATATTCTCTGTATCGTACATCGTCATGATGATGATACGGGACTTCAGCTGCCGCGATTTGAGTGCTTCCGCTGCTTCAAGTCCGTTCATCTTCGGCATATCAATGTCCAATACCGCAATATCGGGACGGAACTGTTCGATCAGCGCCAATGCACTCTCGCCGTTGTTCGCTTCCGCGACGATGCTGAATTCGCCGTCCTCAACGATGATCTCTTTCAATCCTTTTCGCATCAGCGGATGATCGTCAGCAAGCAGAACTGATGTTATCTTTTGTTCTTTCATAAAGTTTTTGATTACGGTAGGTGCCACGCACTTTGGAAGTGCGTGGCACCTATTCGAATGTTATCCTATTCAATCCTCATCAAACAAATATTTTTGCAGAAGCAGATCATTACTTCGTGCAACATTATATTCCCCAACAAAGGATTTATATGAGGTGAAATTCTTAGATAATGTTGATGTTAAATCTGTATCGAACAATAACGACTGACGCAGACCTATCCATTCGCGATAATTCGAGAATTCCCAATCTTCACACGCTGGAACAAGCTTGGCTTTTACAGGATTCAAATGAATATACCTCGAAAGATGGATCAGATATTCATCGGTATCAACTTCTTTTGCTTCAAACCGTTCTTCGAAAAGCGTCCCTGTCCGCTCATATCGTTTATTGAATGCCTTCGTATAGCTGTTGAATATTGTTTGAATGAATCGACTCACCGGCACATCAGAATCCTGTCTCACCAAAAGATGATAATGATTCGGCATTAGGCAATAGGCGATCACAGATATATGACAATCATTTGCTGATGATGCGATCTTCTCTGTTAAAAAACGATAATTCTCTTCCTCCCGAAAGATATCCAATCTGTTACAACCGCGGTTGTATACGTGATAATATTTCCCTTTTTCAAACAGGATCTTTCGTCGGGACATATTCAAATATTTTTGATAAAAGATGCCACGCACTTTGGAAGTGCGTGGCATCTTAAATAATTATACTTCAATAAGTGCGTGGCACCGATATTAGTTCTATGTCACCGGCAACGTTATGGACAATGTCGTTCCTTCAGCGGCAGTGGAGACAATGGATAATGAACCTCCCAATATACGAACTCGTTCGGAGATTCCCGCCAGACCGATGCCGTGCCGGACTGATTCCGGTGAGAATCCTTTTCCATTATCACGGATCTCGAGCCGCACAGCGTGCTGCTCGGCTTTCACCAAAATGGTGATCTCGCTAGCCCCGGAATGTTTCTCGATATTGCTCAATGATTCCTGCAGAATGCGTATGATATTGATCTCATTCTCTTTGGCGATGAGTCCGTCGATCTCGTCCACTTCGGCGTGGAGCGTCTTGCCGGAGACCTCGCGGATGTTCGTCAAGATCGAGCGGATCGTTTCGGTCAAACCAAGCCGGTCCAGTTCAGGCGGCCGAAGATTGTGGGAGAGCGAGCGCACAAGTTTCAGGATGTTGGTCGTTCCTTCAGAGATCTGCTGTAACTGCCGTTGTTCTTTCGATCCATCCAGAACGCTTTTGAGTCCCATCAATGCGCGGTTCTTGATCACCAGCAGTTCCTGACCGAGACTGTCGTGCATCTCCTGCGCGATACGTTTCCGTTCGGATTCCTGACTCTCAATGAGCATGCGCGAGACCTCATGCTGCCTTAATTGTTCTTTCTTCAATCCGGAGACACGCAGGTAATAGATGATCGGTCCGGTCGAGAGGAAGATCAATGAGACGATGGTCAGGAACCACCAGGTCCACCAGAACGGCGGACGGATCACCAGGA
Source organism: Bacteroidota bacterium (assembly GCA_049317705.1). GTDB lineage: Bacteria > Bacteroidota > Ignavibacteria > UBA10030 > UBA8401 > UBA8401. The sequence goes on from JBMOHT010000203.1 coordinate 2,168, forward strand.
TGATCTTCGCTGGTTCTTCATTCCACATTCCATCCCCGTTCGCCGCTTTCACGCAAAAGGTATATTGCCCCGGATCGATATTGGTGTATGTTGCCGTCCTCGATGTTCCGTTCTGGATCCAGTCATTATCGAAACCTTCAAGACGATATTTGTAGGAATTCTTTGCCGAGGCAGTGAATTCCATCGCGGCAAATTCGATTGTCACTACATTATCGCTGTAGTTCAGCTCGATCTTCTCAGTGAATTCGATCGGCTGGCGAAGGACGGAAGAATCAGACCTGAACAGGACCGGTTTATTGAACAGCCTGAGATCAGTGAAGTTCACCTTCGGCACGACATTGTTGGCAACGATCTTCGAAGGATAAAAAGCATTATATCCGTTCACACCTCCGAAGATCATCCTGCCACCCGGCTGCCGGAAGAATTCTTTTCGATTGAATTCATTGCTCTGCAGTCCGTCGTAGACATCGAACTTTTTCATGCTTCCATCGGCGGGATTGAAATTCACCAGTCCCTTGTTCGTACTGATCCAGAAAGTCTTTCGCTCATCGGTAAGGATACCGTACACCGTATTGTTTGGGAACCCATGATGTTCATTTACTGCAGTGAATGTTCCGCTCCTTCGATCGAGACGATTCAACCCGCCTCCGTCCGTTCCGATCCACAAAAAGCGCTCCGGTGAGTTTGGGTCCTCGGCAATGGAAAGTACGTGATTATGCGAGATGGAGTTCGGATCGAATTCCCGGTAATGGTACCATGTTTTTTGGAACGTGTTCGGATCCAATTTCAATAAACCGTTCGTCGGTGTACCAAACCAGATCATACCATCCCGTGTTACGGTCACCGCTGTAATATCTGTATATCCGGAAGAGTTAGGTTGCGAGGAGGAATCAGGATACAGCGGGATCAGTCCGAACAATTGGGGACGATCTTCGAACCGCACTAAGCCGTTGTTCCGGATGATCCACACCGTATGAGTGCTGTCCTCAAAGATAGCGGTCGGTGCGTGGGATTTCCGGTCGGGAGTATTTTCCGGCACAAGAAGATGCCGTCGGACCGCTCCGCCTGCGGTGATACGGAAAATATGTGCATCGGAGGTAGCAATAAAGAGGTCACCGGATGTCGACCGGAACGGAGTCCGGAATTCATTCCCGCGCATCCCGGGATCGAATGTCGCCAATCCCGGGGTCCTGACAGCGAACACATCGAGCTTCGCGAATTCATCGTTGAACAGTTCCGTCAAATAATTCCCGGTCCGCTTGCCGAACGCATCGGTCCGCGGATTGTACAACACTGCTCCCCAGCCGCCGGTGCCGACCCACACATTGTCGGAACCGTCGACGGCAAATCCTCCCGAGATACGTTCTTCATTGAACGATGCTGCGACCTGCACATCGAACGTTTTCGGATCGATACGATGCAGATGGTGTACAGATGTCGTCCATAACACCCCGTTCGAAGCCCGCCGTATCTTCCCCATCCAATAATAATTATTCTCATTCGATGCTGTAAAAATATGACGGACTGAAGAACCGGAATACAGATCTATCCCGTTACGGAAACTGACCCACATCCTCCCGACAGGATCACAATACAATGCGCTGATCCTGTTCACACCGGGCGACAATGGGTCTTCTTGACCTCGGTCAACCCGGGAGATACGTCCATCCTTAGCGATCACATTCAATCCGTTCGCGGCGACCCAGATCGTGCCGGCACTGTCCTCGGCAACATCAACGATCGAATTTCCGTACAGACTTTCCGTCTTAGCGGAATCGGAGCGGAATACCTGCCACGTTTCCGTGACCGGATCATAGATGAACAATCCGGCTCCGGCACTGCCGATCAAGATACGTCCGTCTCTGGTGGAGCTGATCACATTGATCTGATGTTCCCTCAACGGCGGGATGGATGGGAAAGGATGCTGGATCTTCCGGAAGACGGAACGCCGTTGATCGAACTCCACAACACCGCCGGCTGCTGTGCCGATCCACAATCGGTCATGAACCGTCTGATGGATCGCTGTCACGGTATTGTCCGTGAGCGACGTTGTGTCGGCGTTATCCTTGCGATAGATCCTGAACGTGTATCCATCGTAACGGTTCAACCCATCCTTCGTCCCGAACCAGATGAATCCCTTTGCATCCTGGTAAATGGAATAGATGAAGTTCTGCGAAAGACCGTCATTGATCGTGATATGCTTCAATGCGGACTGCTGGGCAGAAAGAATGAACGAAAAGAGAAAAATGGAGAGAAGGATCTTCATTGCGGACAATTTACGCAGAAAGAGAAACGCCGCGCAAGGTGCACAGATAATATTTCTATTTTGGAGAAGAAACCATCCTTTCGTATATTGATGGAGAAACTGTTGCCGAGGTGGTGGAATTGGCAGACACACTAGCCTTAGGAGCTAGCGCTTTACGGCATTAAGGGTTCGAGTCCCTTCCTCGGCACTAAGATTTGATTTCTCCTGTATTTATGCGGTCCGAATCGATATTTTATTTTTTGGTGTCCAAATCGTGACCACTTTTTAGGGAACCCCAAGGAATACGGAGGAACACTTCAATGGCCGCTCCAAAAATAAATCTTACCGAACGCAAAACCAACAAAGGCACCATCTATTTTCTAGATTACCGCATTAACGGCAAAAGAGTACGTCAATCTGCAGGTAGGAAAAAGAGCGATGCGGAAATCATGCGGGCCAAACTTCAAAATGATTTCAATCTTAGTTTAGTCGGCATAACACCCCAAAAACACCTCGTAAGTACTCTGGAAGATTTAACAAAAGAATTTCTTGCCGACAAAAAGCATCACGTTAAACCTCGAACATTAGAAAGGTACAGGCAATACAAAGAAAGGATCGATAAGTACTTTACGGAATTTTTCCCGGCTGCATGTCATGACGTACGATTGCTCGATGCAAAATATCTCCGCGAGTTTATTGATCAGTTGTTTGAAGCTAGCGATGAGCAGAAACCTTTAAGCAAAAAAACAATTAATGACATCATCAGTTTTGTTAAATCATTGTTCAATTTTGCCGTAGAGAGTAAATATTTAGAGGTACCGCCAACACAAAAACTGAAGGAATATAAGATCTCGAAAAAGGGGAAGGTGAATTATTTCTCTGATGCAGAGATTCAAACTATTTTTGCCAACCTAGATAAACACTGGGTAGCTCCAATTAAGTTTATTTTACACACTGGACTACGTCGAAATGAAATGATCTATTTAAAATGGACAAGTGTGTTTTTAGACCCGGCAAATCCTCATATTATCGTTGAATCCCATGATGATTTTGATACCAAAACCGGAAATACGCGGGTAGTACCATTGAACAGTGAGGCCGTAAAGATTTTAGAAGAACGCAAAGGAATCCATGGAGAGTATGTTTTTACGGATTCAAAAAATAGGGTAATTCATAGAAACTTACCTCTTCTGCATCTCAATAAAGCTCTTAAAAAAGCAGGGGTTGAAGGCAATATCCATAAACTAAGACATACCTTTGCTAGCAATTTGGTAATGAAAGGGGTGGACATCTATTCGGTAGGAAAACTGCTAGGACATACTGATGTTGAAACTACTATGATCTATGCTCACCTTTCACCACATCATTTACTTGACGCAGTAAAAAAATTAGAGCAATTAAATGCTGCCTAATTCAGGAACAGGCCCAGAACTTCTGGGCTTTATTTTTTTATCTTCTTTCCTAATTTACCTTGTTTTAAAGCCTGATCTATCTCCGCCTTTGAATATCTCGGCGTTCCACCCACCTTATGGAATGGTATCTTATTTTCACTCGTCCAGTTTTGGATCGTCTTCAATTTAAGTTGAAGGTAGTCTGCAACCTGAGAAGGCGTCATTATTTCAGGGAAATCCATTTCTGGTCTGAATACAGCTTTTCTAATAAAATATTGTCTCCATATTAAGTCCGAACTATCAACGGCTAATTTTTCAAGAATCTTTTTATCGTCTTTCTGTTTATGGGCTACAATTTTAATAGCCTGTCGATTTGAGGTATTATAGAAACAGTAGATTAGTTGCTTACCCTTGAAAAATATATCAATATGAATATCATTTGGGTCCACGATGATTTTGTCAAGACAAAAACCCTTTTGCAGATACAAATAGTAAACCCCGTTTTTTTCTACGTTTTTAATAATCTGCGACTGATCGTTATTATTAAATAATGGAATATGGACTACATCAGCCTCGGTCATCTTGGCATCTAATGGCACCAAGAACTTATTGTCCCCTAAAAATGGGTGGTCAACTGGTTTATCTATTTCAAACGTAGTAGACGCATGAGATTTTCCGAAATCAACGTCGATAACTGCTTTTTTAATTTTGAAGCTCATAATGCATTCCTATCTCTTTTTCTAATATATCGTTTTATTAAATCAAATAACAAGTTAAAGCAAAACCCCCAACACGCACAACACAGCAACACCCTCCGGGTCAGCACGTGTAGC
>JBMOHT010000204.1:0-6620 GCA_049317705.1 Bacteroidota bacterium
AAAGTATACCCGGCGTCACTCTGTCCAATTTATCTTTATCGATCTGCGTGGTAAGCATTTCATCGATGGTCTCAATGTAGCGGTCGAGCGAATACCGATAGATCTGCGGGATCACCTGATCCACATATCCTTTGTTGACCCATGTCGGCCAGTCCTGAAGATACTCCTCTTTGCTCCACGGATACACACTCGGAGACATGGCAATGATCATCGCCGGTTTCTCTGCTTTCACTGCGGCATGGATCCGTTCCATATACCGGTTAAGAAGATCGGCCCTCCATTGGATCCAGGCTGGATCTTTGAAGTCATGCGGCGGTTCAGCTCCGTTGTGCTGCTGTTTATACAGCCCGACGGTGTAAGCATCATAACCGCTTTCCGACGGCATCGCGGGTAGACGGTCATCGCCCTGGATCCCGTCCACATCATAATTCTTCACCACTTCCATGATCAGTTTCAGCATGAAGTCCTGCACTTCTGGATTGAATCCGTTCATCCAGTCGAATCCGTTCTTCACCACCAGATGCCGTTCATTGTTCAACGCAGCCCAATCCGGACGAACTTCAATGATGCGTCCTCCCTGCTGCTTGAACGATGTGGAGAAACCGAACTCGAACCAGGCGATCACTTTGATATTCCTGCGGTGTGCTGATTCGATCAGTTCTTTCAGCGGGTCACGTCCGCGGAACAGCGTATCGATCTCGATACCGGTAAGACTCTTTGCGATCGGACTGGGATATGTGGTCATGGCTTTATTCCACGTCACGACGAAGATCGTGTTGATACCGACCTTTGCACAATGGTCCACCGCCGCATCGATATTCTTTTTCGAATTGAGTGCTTTGCTGTCCACATTGGTCAGCCACACACCGCGGATCGCGCGCGGAAGCGCACCGTCCGCAGCAGCGAGCAGCTGAACAGCAAGAATGATAATGATTGCTAGAGTGATTCGTTTCATTGATTCATCTTCAATTGACAAATGGATGGTGATGTACTTAGAGTTTTGCTTTCACACCCGCTCGAATGGAAACGAACTGCATTCCGGCGACATTCTCAAGATCAAGGTCGAGTGTCTGCCAGAGTTCCCCAACGATAAGTTTGTAATCCGCTCCGACGGTGAACCATACCGGACCTATGATCGCACCGGTCAATTCAATTCCAAGATTGACCGTTCCGCTCCAATCTTCCTGCCGGATCGCCGGAACAGCGAGAGCAGCGACCTTTTCGGGGAGACCGCTCACAGCATTTTTTACAAAGAGCGAATCATAATATGCGCCGCGCGTGTTCACCCAATTGGTGAAACCGAATCCGGCGATGCCGTTCACATCGGCAAACTCCGATCGCAGAAGGGACAACTGTGCTTCTGCCATGACACTGGTTGTTTTCAGATCCATTGTTAGTTTCGGCAGGGGCAGAACCACTTTTTGCGCACCGATCCCCTGCCCGACCGTCACCGATTTATTCAGAGCATCCGAATTTACGCTTGAGAACTCAGAGTATTGGATCTTTCCCACCCACGTCAACTTCGAACTCACTTCGGCACCGGCAAAGACCATTGCTCCGGCTGTTCCGAGGAAACGTTCATGCAGCGAACCGATCGGCACTTCGTATACCGCTGCCGCGCCGATGATCGTGGACTGCTGCGCCATGATACGTTCCGTTCCGATCAACAAGCAGAAAACAGCGATCACCAGCGTGCGGATCACCGAAATGAATTGTGCAGTATTTTCCGTTCGAAAATAATTCATACAGATCAATAGAAGAATTCCAATCCAAGCCGGACAGTGAGTTCATTCGAAAAAATAAATCCATTATACCCGAACCGGTCCGGCGTATCAAGATATTGTGTATACAGAAGCGATGAGATCAGTCCGACGCTTGAGAACATCTTATAGTGTGCAGATGCGCCGACAACGGCGAACAACGGATTCCCTTTCTTTGAAGGGGCGAAATTCCTGAAGTTATAGGTAAAAGAATAGTCAGCCGCCGGGAATGTTTTCGTCCATGTCTCATCGGCATATAATCTCCGCTGATAGAATGCCGCTCCGATGCCGAGCGTCGGCGCAACAGTGAGATCCTCCGCTACGGAGAACAGATATTCTCCATGCAGTGTCACCGGAATGAGGTCCATCTTCTGAACAGAACCGATCACTGCTGAAAGTGACGGATCTGCTTTCATGTCCGCCTGGATCTTATTCAGATAACGGTCGTTCCAGAATCTCCATCCCCACCCGTTCAACTGGTCGGTCTGATTTACAGAGTACAGGGAATATCCTCCTCTGATGCCGATGTTCACATTTTCGGAGACGGAATAGACCACGTCGATCCCCATTCCCACCGCATCGGCATTCGTTACATTCACCCGTTTGGAGAATGTGGATGAATATCCCGCAAAGGCCGAGATGGATCGCAACTGTGCGTTCAGCATCATCGGGAACAACAATAATGCAATGCACATCACTGTGCGGAGATAGGTTCGGCTGAAAATATGGATTCTCTCGTTCATTCTTGTTGTTGGTATCAATTCATTCCAATATGCACGGTCATTCGGAGGATATTGTTGAATCGTCCGTAATCAGCATAGGCAATATCGATCATCACCGGCATCGGCAGCTGCGGATTCACACCGAGTCCGATGCTGTACGATTCTTCATCATAGAGGAATTTATATCCTCCCCGCAGTATGATGCTGTTGTTCCAGGAATACTCTGCGCCGACACTCACCTTTTCGTTGCTGTCATTCGGATGACGCGCCTCAACAGAAAGAGTTAATCGGTGTTCTGATTCCGCATCGCCGATCACTTCACCGGCCAATCCCAACTTGAACACCGCCGGCATCTTGAATTCATCGTTGATGAATTTTGCATTCGCTCCGAAGTTCTGCATCGCGGCCGCCATTCGCAATGAACCGAGTCCTGTATAATAGAGCACGCCTGCATCAAGGACGATGTTGCTTGCGGAGTAGACATCGATCTGTTCATTCACATATTTGAGCGTCGCACCGAATGAGAATTGATCGGTCAGCATTTTGGAATACGTGATACCAACCGCGGTCGATGCGGCACTGAATGTTCCCGCAGCATCGAACACTTGCTTATCCTGCGCTACAAGGGTCCGTGTCATTGAACCGTAATCGAACAGGACCAACCCGATCCCGAAAACTCCGGCGTCCGTTCTCAGTGAATAACTCGATGCATAGTTCTTGATATCGGCGAGCCATGGAGCGTAGGATGCAGAGAATGAATGTTCCAAGTGAGTGAATCCGAGCGAAGCAGGATTGTTGAAAACAGCCGATGAATTCTCGTCCGCCAATGCAAGGCCGGATTCTCCGAGCGCAGCTTGACGGGACGTGGCCGGAACCTCCAGGAATACGAATCCCGCAGTCGCGGTCTTCTTGAACTCCTGAGCGTTAGCGATTTCAGGGAACATCATCAGGAAAAACAATCCTGCTCCTGCCGCCGTCAGCATGAATCCATATTTCGATCGTATGTTGTGAAGATATATCATCATATCAGTATTATGCTATCGAACGACAGCGAACTTTCCAATTTTCGTACCAAGCGCGGATTCAAGATGAAAGATATAGATGCCGCTCTTGATGAATTGTCCATACTCCGTTACCTGATTCCATGAAACGATCGACCCCGCGTCATTCCCTACCGTGATCGTTTTGACAAGATCTCCACGCACGGTATAGATCCTGATGGTGCAGGGATTCGGAATATTCACGAATTGAAGGTTGTCGCCGGAACCGGGCTGCGATCTTCCTAAGCCGATCACGAACGGATTCGGTACGACAAGAACGTCATTCACTCCTTGTGACGGCGGCAATGTAGCGACGAACGGTTTTGCTGTTCGGTTTGCAAAGATGGATGTTTCCATCGGCGGAACATTCGTCAGCGTTTGAACACCGGTCCACGACGGCCGCAATGAATTATATGCGGTAAGAGCGTAATAGTATCCTGCTCCGATGGTCACCGAAGAATCCATATACGTATAGGCCCCGCCGGAGAAATACCGGGCATCATTTTTCTTAACAGTGTCGATCAATTTCCAGGGACCGATCGGAAGGTATGCGGACCGATACACGAGATATCCTGCAAGATTCTTTGCGCCGTCGTATGCATCAGGAATATTCTCCGCGGTATTATCCCACCGGAGCACATTCGCTATCCTTCGGCTTGCGCGGTTATAATCCACCGTGAATTTCGGTGCCGCAGGAGGATTCGGATGAGCGAACTGATTATCAAATGTCAATTTCGCACGCGCCACGGATGCGTTGAATGCTTTCTTGGCATCGGTATTAACGATGTTCGATGCGATCTGTGGATACGCGACCGCACGCGCATAATCGATCCCGTCCACCACTTCGGCAACAACGATCCGTATCGAATCTCCCGGCAGAATATCCCACGGTCCGGAGGACATGAGCGACCACATGCGCGAACGTTTCATATAGAGTGTATCGAACGGACTGGAGACAAAGTGATATGTCTTGCTGATATCTTTCAGCACCGAATACATCGGTTCGGGTAATGAAGGAATATTTGTGAACGGTCCGAGGTCGCGTGTCGGATCGGCTGCGGACCATCCGTATTGTGTTACACCGGTCGTTACGCCGGACTTATTCTTCGTTGCATACAGAAGTGAGAACCCTGCGCACGCCGGTGCAAGATATTCTCCGCTCGGTCCCGATCTATTATTTGCGGTATCCTTCAGAACAAGCGGTCCCATAGACGCGGCGAATCCGAAAGTCTCTTTTACCGAACCGAACGTTGTCGGATCATCCTCGGCATATCCGTAGAGTGTCTTTGTTGCGGCGGTATAGAGGAATTGTGTATTGCGCGCACCGGGTGTGAGCGATGGGAACAGCACGGTCCATTCGCGGGAATTACAATGAATGCCGTAGGACTGCAATGCGATAAAATCATAGAGTGTATCGGCAAGGAATCTTCCCGCGGGCAACGTCGGTTTGAGTTCCGGCGAGATATTCTTGATGATGTATTCAACGATCACATAGTTCTCATCCGTCATGGAGCCGCTCCATTGGTGGACATTCCGCGTTACACGGATCGGCATCATGTGCTTGTATGATTCTTCATTCTTATCGGTGTAGTTCTTATTGTATTCCCACACCGTTTTGAACACCTGCTCACCCGAATGCGCATCCTTCTTCACCCAGAAGTTCTCTCCGTCAGGATAAATTTCCGTGTTCGTTGTGACCACATATTTTGAGTTCGCTCCTTCGGCAATGGAACCGGCATACATCGCCCAATCGTCCACGCTGATGACACTGTCCTTGCTCCATTTTGCTCCGACGATCATCCCGCCCGTAGAGAGGTACGATGCAGATCCCCCGAGATTCTCGTTGATCAACGTCGGATCATATCCCGGCCAGTCGAGTCCCAGTCCTTTTTTTGCCCAATCGCCGAACGGCGGTCCTGATTTTCCATAGAGATAGGACTGCCAGAGCTTCCCGCGGTTCAGCACCAATAACGGCGAGGACTGTATCTGCGCGGCAAGTTCCGCTGATGCAAAGAGCATCATCAGGAACAGGACGGTCACATTGAATATGGAAAAGCGTTTTTTCATATCATCATTTCACAAAATGGACTGCTGTCAGTTGAATCCGATACCAAGCGTAAAGAACACCTGACGGGGAATATTCCTGTACGCCGCATACGATGCCACAACATGATCGACCCGGGAGGGATCCGCTCCTGCGTCGGCGATGGTCACTCCGCGCTGCACCCAATCATTGAGTGAAGTGCTGTTCGCCGGCGGTGTCAGTAATTTGTTCTCGAACAGGTTCATCACTCTCAATCCCAGCACGATATTCACGGTTTGCATCTTGATGTTCTTCGAGAAGTTCAGGTCCACATTCGTCTCAAGCGGATACCGTCTGTTATAGACAGCATCTCTCAGAGAGAAATCCGTGATATACGTGTATGGTGTTCCGGATTGTGCGGTATAGGTCATGCTCGCAACAGTGTTGGAGAGAAGATTCACGCCGAACAGTTTCAGGCCTTCCCCTTCTGCCCACCGGTATTGGATAAGACTTCTGAAGTTATGCGTCCGGTCCCACGATGCGAGGAATTCTCCGGTATAATTTGCCGTCGAGAAATTCCGTGAATTGTCGGGATAGATCATGTTCGAGCCGTAATTTCCCGACGTGGTCTGTGAAAGACTGTAGCTCAGTCGGTATGACCAATGATCGATCCCCATCGTTTCGAACGTCGCTTCAAATCCGATCGTCGATCCGAAACCGTTATTCGAATAGGTGTTATAGGAATTCAGCACCTCATTCGCATTGCTGAATCCGACAAAGTGCTGACGCGAACCGGTATATGCTGCAACGGTCTGTGAACCGATCTGCGAAGTTCGGTCATTATAATAGAGTACGAAGTCGGACCGATATTCATCCCCGATCGCCTGCTGCAGTCCGATCTCATAATTGATGGTCTTCTTCGGTTCGAGGTCGGGATTTCCGATACCGTTCCATCCTTGATATGTCATGTTCGACAGCGCCTGACTGAATGTCGGCATCGATGCAAAATGTCCGTATTGGATACGAAGCGCAGTTCCGACTCCAACGGGGAAAGAGACACCAAGGCGGGGCTGCA
>JBMOHT010000205.1:0-6598 GCA_049317705.1 Bacteroidota bacterium
AACCGATGGGATTTTTCGATGAAATATAAATTGCCGATGCATATCGCGGTGATGCTCAATGTCAATAATATCACCAACGTTCCTGAATCATCATCCATCTCGTTCCAGTCCTACAAGACTGAAGAAAAATATTACGGACTGCTGGCGGATATCGGCTTGAGCTATGAGTTCTAAAATATACAACCGTTCACTTGACGTTCACATAGTCCACAAGGAGAATACAATGAATACGATGAGAACCAAAAACAATTTCCTGTCCGCCCTGATACTCTGTATCGTTGTTGCAGCCGCAGTGTCACGAACAGCATCCGCTCAGGAACGGATCGTCACGCTTCCCGCTGAGACCGATCTGGTGAAGTTCATCAATGATGATGCGGCGGCGCGGACGAGCTTTCTGCCCGGACAGACGATCTATGAATTGGCTCGTGACGGTTATTACGTCTGCCGTAGTTCACTGACAACGCTCGGATATCATCTCTATATCCGCGCTGCTGCCGGATCAGGACCGAAACCGATCGTCCGTCCGGGAAGTCCTGACGGTGTGGGAACGGGCGGACGCGTATTCTTTCCCGGCGATGATTTCACCTTGAAGAATGTCTATCTGGCGAACAAGGATGATCTCGGCAATCTGATCAACAATGGTATCCGTATGAATGTAGCGGGTAAAAAGATCACGATCGATTCCTGTCATTTGGATTATGATGTTCAGTCGCTCGTGCGATTGGACGCATCGAATTGCAAAGTGATCATCAAGAATTCCATTGTGAGCAATCTCGGGAACAACAACGGGTTGAACGGACGGGTCGTCGATACACGTTCCAACAATCAGGATACGATCATCCTACAAAACAACATCATCTATAATGTCGCAGAGAAGATCATGCGCACGGCGGGATCGGTCGTAAAATTCATCAAGATCGATCATAACACGATAGTGAACTGCACGGAAGGGGATATTGATTTTGGTCCCGTTGTAAAGGGATACTTCACGAACAATCTTCTCTATAATTGCGGTTATTCCGGAAATGATTCAACGTCCGTCGGCTCTGAGATCCTTGCGTCCTCTTCAGCACAGTTCCTCGAGATCCGCAACAACAATTATTTCATCAATCCCGATGTCATTGCAGCATATCCGAAGAGCGTCACATCATGCTATTCACTCGCACCGTACAGCAAATGGAGATTTCTCGATACATCGACGGCGCGCATTGCAGCTCTCTCCGGAAATTTCACTGGGAACGACAGTTTGGCGGTAACGCTGATCAAATCACCGAAATTCACTGTTGAATGCATGCTCGATTTCAACAGCACATGCGTGCTTGCACCGAACAAAAAAGACAACGATCCGGGCGAGGGGATCAAGATCGATTTTGAGCCGCATTATGTTTTTGATTTCACATATTCTAAATCCTCACCGCTCTATACGCGCGGTGACGGCGGAACACCTGTCGGTTCACTGTTGGAATGGAAGATTCCGCTTTCGGTTGAGAACAGCAGAGACGGTGGAACCATTCCCGAACAATATGCCGTTATCAATAATTATCCGAATCCATTCAATCCTGTAACGACCGTCGAGTATCGCCTGCCGACGCGCGGAGCAATGACGCTGACGGTAGTGGATGTTATCGGACGTGTAATGGTCACGCTGGTGAATGGAACGATGGATGCAGGGACACACTATGTGCAGTTCGATGCATCGCGGTTCGGCAGCGGGACATATTTTGCCGTGCTGCGCAGTTCGGACGGTGTGGTTACACGGAAGATGATCCTGGCGAAATAATCCATCGGTAAGTCTCAATAGAAATTAACTGATGTTCAATCAACGAAGGCAACCATCATGAAAAGCATCATCAATCTGAATGACCCGAATCCTCTCTACCAGCAGATCGAACGAGCATTGAAGACGAAGATCGAAAAGGGAGAATTGAAACCGGGCGATCAGTTGGGATCACAGCAGGAACTGGCGGCGGAGTACAATGTCAGTCTCATTACCGTGAAAAAGGCGCTGGCGAATCTTATTAAACAAGGGGTGCTCTACAGCCGCGTCGGAAAAGGTACATTTGTTGCGGAGAAGAGTGCGGTAAAGAAGATCGGCACAGTGAACAATAAGACGATCGGACTTGTGCTGAACGACATCAATCACTCGTACTTTTCGATGATCGTACACAGCATTGAAGAACGTGCGTATGAACTCGGATTCAACATCCTTCTCTCCAATTCTTCCGGCAGCATCGAGAAGGAAGAGAGTCAGATCGAACACTTCCGGAAAATGGGTGTGGATGGACTGATCATCGCATCACTCTCCGGCGAATACCGCGCAACGGAATATCTTCAAACGCTTCATAAGCAGAACTTCCCGTACATCATGATCTCGTACATTCACGATCCGGAATACTGGTATGTCGGTTCGGATAACGAACTTGGCGGATTCATTGCCACGGAACATTTGATCAAGTCCGGTTACGAATCCATTGGATATGTGCATGTCGGCAAAGGGAATCTGTTGAGCGAGGTCCGTAAGAACGGTTACTACCGCGCATTGATGGAATACGGGAAACCGTACTCCTCTGATTTCATCTATTATTTGGATTCGAACAAACAGGATATCGCATCGGAACGTTTCCAACTCGGAAAGAATTTTTGCCATGACTTCGCTAAGCTCGAGAAGAAACCTCAGGCGTTGCTCTTCTTTGAGGACATGGTCGCACTCGGATTCATCGCTGAATCCAAAGAAAACAACATGAAGATCCCCGGTGATGTCGCGGTCGTCGGATACGATGACGTGCATATTTCGCGCTATACATCGGTCCCGTTAACGACGGTCCATCAGCCGATCGATTCCATCGGAAAGATGGCGGTGGAGATCATCCAGAAACGGATCGATGGAACGGATATCGGCAACAGAACGGTATTGAAACCAACATTGATCATCCGCGAGTCATGCGGTTCCAAGAAAAAAAGTGCAACGGAAAGCAAGAATATCTCCGCGAAATAGAGTCCGACTTTCGGCAGAAAAGAGAATGTATCGTGTTATACCCTCAAAGAAATCCCTACCGGGAGAGTATCGACCTGAACGGACTCTGGTCCTTTCAACCCGATCCTGAAGATGTCGGTGAACAGAAAGATTGGTTCAAGGGATTCCCGTCCGGAATTGAGATCGCCGTACCGGGAAGCTGGAATGAACAGCTCGAAGAGATCGGGCTGATGAATTATATCGGTGCCGCTTGGTACAGTAAATCTGTCTTCATACCGGCGGATGCCGCTGGCAGAACCATTCTTCTCCGTGTCGGTTCGGCGGATTATCATGCCGATATCTGGGTGAACGGAAAAAAAGCGGGGGAGAATCATTTCGCATTTCTTCCATTTGAAATACCGCTGAACGATTTTGTGACTCCCGGCGAGATCGCATCGATCATCATTCGCGTGGACAATAGACTGACGAATGACACTGTCCCTCAGGGGATTAGTAGCGAGTTGTATGAGACCGAGAACAGACTCCGCGAAGAGACATTCCCGCCCGCACGATTTGACTTCACTCCGTTCGGCGGTATCCATCGCCCCGTTCAACTCGTCATTCTTCCTGCAGGGTATATCGATTCCATAAAATTATCAACATCCCTTAAAGCAAGTGTGGGGATCGTTTCGATCTCCGTTGCGACCAAGAATCTTGCAGACGGGGATGTTGTGACGGTGCTTGTGGGGGTGAATGATACCGTCACCAATACTTCGGCATTGAAACGCGGTTCAGCGCAAATGCAATTGTGGGTACCGGAATGTCGCTGCTGGTCACCGAAAGATCCGTATCTCTACTCGTTCACAGTACAATTACAGAGCAACGGAACGGTCATTGATGAATATTCGATGCCGGTCGGGATCCGCGAGGTCACCATCGAGAACGGTGAATTACTGCTGAATGGAAATAAGATCTATCTGCAGGGATTCGGAAAACATGAAGATTCATCCGTGAACGGTAAAGGACTTTCGCTGCCGATGATGGTGAAAGATTTCTCTTTGATGCGGTGGATCAATGCGAATTCGTTCCGGACATCACATTATCCGTACGCCGAAGAGATGATGGCAATGGCGGACAGGATGGGATTCCTCGTGATCGACGAAGTGCCGGCGGTCAGTCTGGATTTCCGTCATACCAACGAAAAGACACTTGCTCATCATAAAGAATATTTCCGCAGATTGTTCGAACGAGACAATAATCATCCATCCGTGATCATGTGGGCTCTGGGGAACGAACCGAATCTCGCCGGTGATCCAAATTACACGAACGGTCCCGGACCGCAATACTGGAAACAAATTTTCGATTCTGCCCGCTCACTTGACAGTACGCGTCCACTGGTCGTGCCGAATTGTCTCCGCGCCGGGATCGATGATCCGGTGATGGCGCTCAGCGACATCATCTGCATCAACCGCTACTACGGCTGGTATGAATATCCGGGAAGATTGGAGAAGGGGATCGAGATGCTCGAGCGGGAGATGGATGCTATCCACCGGCGATACGGAAAACCGATGATGATGACGGAGTTCGGTGCGGATACGATGCCGGGGCTCCATTCCACCTCCGATCAGATGTTCACAGAGGAGTATCAGGAAAAACTGCTCACATCATATATCCGTCTGCTCCGTTCAAAACCGTATGTTGTCGGCGAGCATGTGTGGAACTTTGCCGATTTCAAAACGCCGCAGAACATGCGCCGTGTAGTGCTGAATCTGAAAGGTGTCTTCACCCGGACGAGAAGTCCGAAAATGGCTGCGTTTGCCTTGAAGAAGATCTGGGCGCAGGAAGGAACAGTATAGTCCCGCATGTTTGGAATATCCCTCATTGATATCGCGGTCATTATTGTGTATGTGTCGCTCATCTTCTGGCTCGGCTGGCGGGCGAAGAAACAGGTCGCGACCTCCGGTGATTATTTCATGGGGAACAGGCGCGGCAGCAAACTGATGATGATCGCCAACGCCATCGGTGCGGGAACGCATACGAATCAGGCGATCCTCGTCTCCGGTGCGACATATCAGCTGGGACTTGCCGGCATCTGGTATCAATGGTTCTTCATCTTTGCCACACCGTTCTTCTGGATCATCGCACCGATCTACCGCCGGCTTCGCTATGTGACGCTCGGGGATTTCTTTGAGGAGCGGTTCGGTTCGAAGACCGCTTCGGCATACACCATCATGGGACTCATCTGGTTCACATTGAACGTGGGATTGATCCTAAAAGGGACCGGCACCGCCATCGAATCGATCACGGGCGGAGCGCTTTCTTCAGCAGAGATCGTGATCGCACTGACTGTATTTTTCCTCAGCTACAGCGTGCTGGGAGGATTTGTTTCGGCATTATTCGTAAATCTGCTGCAGGGTGTATTCGTTGTTGTTCTTTCATTTCTCGTTATTCCATTCGCTTTGAATGCGGGAGGAGGAATCACCGCCATCCGGGCAAAACTTCCCGAATCGATGTTCAGCTTTATCGCGCCGCATGAAGTGACACTGTTTCTCATTATCATGATCGTGATCAACGGACTCATCGGCGTTGCGGTGGAACCGCATCACATGGCGATCGGCGGTTCGGGAAAATCGGAGATGAACTGCCGCACGGGGTGGACATACGGTAATTTTGTGAAACGGATTGCGACACTCGGGTGGGCGTTCATCGGGGTGTTTGCCGCTGCGCTCTATCCCGGGCTCACATCGGCGAACCGCGAACAGGCATTCGGACTTGCGGTGGTGAATCTGCTTCCGTCCGGACTGATCGGACTGATGATCGCGGCGATGAGTGCGATGGTGCTCGGAGCATGTCATAATTATATGGTCGGCGGGTCGGCGTTATTCACAAAGAATCTTTATCAAAAATTTTCGTCGGTTGTACATTCGGACAAACAATATCTTAAGGTCGGAAGAGTATCATCGTTGTTGATCGTCATCGGCGGTGTGACCATAGCACTGACATTGTCGAGCGTGCTTCAGGGGATCAAATATCTCTGGCAGATCACAGCATTCTTCGGGATCGCATTCTGGGTCGGCATCATGTGGCGGCGAGCGAACCGGTATGGTGTTTTCGCGAGCGTCATTTCTTCTTTGAGCGCTGCAGTCATCACAGGTCCGTTCATCCTGAACTGGGAATATCAATATCAGATCGCGCTGTATCTTCCGGTAGGATTCCTTGCAATGATCTTTGTGAGTCTGCTTACACCGCCGGAACCGGAAAAGCAATTGAACAAATTCTACACACTGTTGCACACACCTGTCGGCGAGGAATACAGGTTGAAAGACCAAGGTATCGAGATGATGCTTGAAGGAGAATCGGTCAGATCCGGGAATAATGCAGAGAACAAGATCTCGCAGGAAGAGGAGGGACACAGTCTGTTATTCGTGGATTTTCTTTCACTTCCCCGGAAATTCAGTTTCAAAAAATACAAAGTGGATGTGATCGGATTCGCTTTTGCTGTGCTGTTCGTTCTCGGAATACTCGGGATCGGTTTCTATACCGCGGGGATCGGGAAATGACCGGCAGAATCGGAAAACAGGCACTGTCACTATTGACCGCATTTGCGATCTTTTTCCTGTACAGCGGAGTGATTGAAAATACCAC
>JBMOHT010000206.1:0-6530 GCA_049317705.1 Bacteroidota bacterium
TGGATAGCTGAAAAATCGAATGTACTGTATTGGGGATATAACGAAGAGAACTTTTCTGTTACGAAACAGCGATTGGATACTGAAACGTTACTCCATGCGGGGAATATCTTTGATTATCAAAATCCTGTAGGACTTTGGAAAAATATCAAATCGGAGATCAAGCAGGGGAGGAAACTGAGGATACGATTTGTCGGGACGGTCAGTCCTGAGATAAAAAATGCTATTTCGCTGGCAGGATTGGACGGGCAGACGGATTATCTTGGATTCCTGCCGTATCAGCAGGTCGTTCAGGAAATGATGAATGCCACGTACCTGCTTGTCTGTGCAACTGAGCGGCGGCACGTACCCGGTAAATTATTCGAATATCTCCGGACAGGAAACAGGATCATCGCATATGGAGATGACAATAAAGAAGTAGGTAATATCCTTTCCGAATCCAACGCAGGGATTTTGCTGCCGTATGATTATGAAGGAACGGATATTTTTCAACGATTACAGAATGTAGGACCGGATCCGGCAGCCGCGAAGAGATTCAGCAGAGAGAATATTGCCTTTCAGCTGGCAGAATTGCTAAAAACCACAGTATAGTCTGCTTTTTGAATAATCCTCCCCAGTGTAAACTCATCTTGCAAGCCAGTCAATATTTTAGTAAATTTCAAGTAATTTGTGAAGAAAAGACAGTAATAGTTATATAATTATAAGACTATTGCGTGCGGGAGTGCAGAGGGAAAACAAGTGTGAATCCCAATAATGGGATCAGTATTAACAGGAGACATCTGGGATAGTATCGCCGGAAAGTCATTTCCACCAAAGGATCACTTTGGCAAAGCCTGAACTTTGTGGCATGACGAGCAGAAGCCCCAACAGGGTATGCGATAGATCTCAGACTTACATATCAGAAGAAAATCGAATCTCACCCGCGGGAATCCTCGAAGAGTCATTTGGACCTTCGGGACTCATTGTCCACTCAATGAGCCGTAGTGGAAAGACATAGATTCGGGATTTTTCAGAAGTCTCAACATATAAAACCCTACAAGTGAAAGAGCTTGTTTGTGTTGTGAAAGGTTAACGTTGTAAATGAAAAAGGAAATTTTGATCAATTCCGTAGGAAATGAAATACGGATCGCGATCACCGAAGAGTCACGTTTGGCGGAATTGTTCGTTGAAACACCCGAAAAAGAACGTATGGTAGGGGATATTTATTTTGGTAAAGTAGCCAAAGTAATGCCCGGAATTCAGGCAGCTTTTATCGATATAGGTTTGCCGCAGGATGCGTTCCTTCACTTCTCCGATATCAGCGATGTGCAGGATGAATATAATGCAATGCTGGATGACGATGAGGATGAAGATGAGGAGGAGGAGCGTCTTGAGAACGGCGGAGCACCTGCCCCCAAGAAACCCCGTCCGGAAAAGAAACCCCGCGAAGAACAGCGCCGCAAACCGGTAACCCTTCAAAAAGGACAAGAGATCATCGTCCAGATCACGAAGGAACCCGTTGCAAAAAAAGGAGTTAGAGTAACATCTCAAGTCTCACTGCCCGGACGATTCCTCGTCCTTCTGCCGTTCGACGGCAAAGTAGGCATTTCCAAAAAGATCAGCAGTTTCCGTGAACGCCGTCGGCTCCGCCGATTGGTCCGCAGTATTCTTCCTGCAGGATTCGGTGTGATCGTTCGTACCAATGCTGAGAATCAGGATGAGAAACTTTTCCTGAATGACCTTGAGTCATTGCTTGCATCGTGGCGCGAGATCGAAAAGAGTGCCAAAGAGGAACAACCGCCGTCATTGATCTACAAAGATATGGCGACCACCTCCAGCGTTATCCGCGATCTGTTCAGCGAACAGGTGGAACGTGTTGTAACGGATGACAAGAAACTCTTCAAAGAGATCAAATCGTACGTGAAGGTCTTCTCTCCGGAGATGGCCGACCGTGTTGAGTATTACGGGAAACGCGAACCGATCTTCGATACATTCGGGATCGAAAAAGAGATCCAGACCCTGCTGGTCCGCAAAGTGTGGCTGAAGCACGGCGGATACATCATTATCGAGCAGACCGAAGCGATGACGGTGGTGGACGTGAACAGCGGACGCTATGCGGCAAGCAAAGAGCAGGAAGAGAACTCACTGAAGACCAATCTTGAAGCGGCCCGTGAAGTGTCGCGTCAGATCCGTCTGCGCGATCTGGGCGGCATTATCGTGATCGACTTCATCGACATGCTGGATGACCGGAACAAGAAGAAGGTCTACGATGAGATGAAGAAGGAATTCAAACGCGACCGGTCGAAGCATACGATCCTTCCGTTGACGGACTTCTGTCTTATGCAGATCACCCGTCAGCGCCAGCGTCAGAGCATCATCCACAGCTTCACTGAACCGTGCCCGGTCTGCGGCGGAACAGGTATGATCCAATCCAAAACGACCATCCTGAGCCATATCGAACGCTGGCTGCGCCGATACCGTGCGGAAGGAAAAGAACTGCGTCTGCATCTTCGTGTGAATCCGGGAATGGCGGAATATATCACCAACGGATTCTTCAGCCGTCTCTGGCAGATGCGTCTCAATTCATTGAAATGGATCACCGTTGAAGAGGATAAGACATTGCAGATCGACGACTTCCGTTTCGTTTCCGTGAAGCAGGACAAAGACATTACCCCTGAATTTTTGAACTAGGAGAACACATGAAATTCTTCATCGATACCGCGAACCTTGCTGAGATCAAAGAAGCGAACGATCTTGGACTTCTGGACGGCGTTACCACTAATCCTTCCCTCGTTGCAAAAGAGGGAAAGGATTTTGTCACACTCCTGAAAGAGATCTGTGCCGTGGTGAACGGACCGATCAGTGCTGAAGTCGTTTCGACAGATTTTGCCGGAATGATGAAAGAAGGAAAAGAGCTGGCAAAGATCCACGACAACATCGTCATTAAACTTCCGCTGATCAAAGAAGGACTGAAGGCCGCAAAGGCGTTCCATTCCGAAGGGATCCGTACGAATGTGACGCTCTGCTTCTCCGCCAGTCAGGCCTTGCTTGCTGCGAAAGCCGGAGCGACGTACATCAGTCCGTTCGTCGGCCGTCTTGATGATATCAGCACGGACGGCATGCAGCTGATCGAACAGATCGTCACCATCTACAACAATTACGGATTCGAAACGGAAGTGCTCGTTGCGAGCGTCCGCCATCCTATCCACGTGGTGCAGGCAGCGCTGATGGGCGCTCATGTCTGCACAATGCCGCTGAAAGTGATCGACCAGTTGGTGAAGCATCCGCTGACCGATCTTGGTCTCGAAAAATTCCTTTCGGACTGGAAAAAAGGACAGCCGAAATGAAGAGAACACCATTCTTTGAGATCCATCAGAAAGCCGGGGCGAAGATCGTTCCCTTCGGCGGATTCGAAATGCCGGTGCAGTATGCCGGCATCATGGAAGAACATAAAACTGTCCGTACAGCGGTCGGTGTGTTCGACGTTTCCCATATGGGAGAGTTCTTTGCAAGCGGCGTGAATGCAATGCCGTTCCTGCAGAAGATCACCGTGAATGATGTGTCGAAATTGACGCCGGGGAAAGCGCAATATTCCGCCATGTGCTATGAGGACGGCGGGATCGTTGATGATCTGCTGATCTACATGCTGGCAGAGAATTCGTATATGATCGTCGTGAATGCGGCGAACATCGACAAGGATTGGGAATGGATGAAGAAGCATTGTCCGTCCGATGTTCAGTTCGAGAACCGAAGCGATTCATTAGCACTGCTTGCGATACAAGGACCGAAATCTCTGGCAACACTGCAGAAGCTGACCGCAGTCGATCTTTCAGCGATACCGTATTATAATTTTGTTCAGGGAACATTGTGCGGCGTTGATATGACAATCTCGCGCACGGGATACACCGGTGAACTCGGTTTTGAGATCTATTTTGATGTGAAACATTCCGAAGCGGTATGGAATGCGATCTTTGAAGCGGGAAAAGAATTTTCCATCGCACCTATAGGACTTGGTGCACGCGATACGCTCCGTTTGGAAATGGGATATTGCCTGTACGGCAATGATATCGATCAGACAACCAATCCGATCGAAGGCGGTCTTGGATGGATCACGAAACTGGCGAAAGGTGATTTCACCGCGAAGCCGGTGATCGAAAAGACGAAAGCCGACGGACCGAAACGGAAATTGGTCGGCATGATGCTTCAGGAAAAAGCTGTTCCGAGACACGGATATCCGCTGCTCGTGAATGGTAAAAATATTGGTGTTGTCACAAGCGGAACATTCTCTCCTTCGCTCGAAAAGGGTATTGCGATGGGATATGTGGATGCTCCGTATTTTGAAATAGGTAATAAGATACAGATCGATGTCCGGGGGAAGTCCGTCGAAGCTGTGATCGTTTCGTTGCCGTTCTTGAAAAAATAATTGCTGCGGCAGTACAGGGGTTCTCTTATGAAAATAGAAGTCTTCTTTTCACCATCACAGATCGACGACCTGTTCCTTCGGGATAAACATGTCGTTGTGATCGATGTACTCCGGGCAAGCACAACGGTGATCACGGCCCTCAACAACGGCGCGAAAGAGATCATCCCGGTCAATACGATCGAGTCCGCCGTGAAGGTCTCCGGCAATCTCTTCGGCGATGTTGTGCTGCGCGGGGGCGAACGGAACGGAAAGATCATTGAAGGATTCAATCTCGGAAACTCGCCGCAGGAATATACTGAAGACGCGGTGAAAGGGAAATCCATCATCTTCTACACATCGAACGGTGCGCCCGCGATGTGGAAGGCTCGCTATGCAAAGAATCTGATCGTTGCCGGATTTGTGAATATGTCCGCCGCGGTAAAGCGCATTACAGAACTGAAAGATGATGTGTTCATTCTCTGTGCCGGTAAACATACTCAATTCTGCGTTGAGGATTCGGTCTGCGCCGGAATGATCATTAAGGAATTGATGGACGATAAGAGTGCGGAATTCGAGTTCAATGATTCCGCTGCAGCGGCCTATACACTCTACAAGAGTGCAAGCAAGAACCTCCTGAAGATGGCGAAGAACTGCGACCATGGGAAGTTCCTGATGGAGATCGGATTCGACAGTGACCTTGAATTCTGCACCAATGTCGATGCATTCGACGTTGTTCCCGAACTTTCCAGCAATGTGATCAAACTGAAGAAGAAAGCGGATCCGACAGTACCGCACGTTCCAATCAGCATCGACACCTCCGGCGGAAAAGGAGAATAATGGAAGATTTCCCGCTGCCACAGCAAGAAAATCCACCGCAACCCGTTCGCAAGAAGAAGACCAACACCGACGCGAAGAAGAATTCCCAGCAGCGAAGACAGATACTGTCGTTTCTGGTGATCGTCTTCGGTGTGATGGCGCTCCTCTCAATGGTCTCATATTCTTCCGGCGATGAAGCGAACGGCGAAGTGCGTTTTGCCGATCTGTACAAAGTGTTCACGAACGACCCTTTGATCCAGCAAAAATCCGAACTGACCACCAATTGGCTCGGTCTCTTCGGTGCGATCCTATCGAACTTTCTTATCAACTCCACCGTCGGTTTCTTTGCGTTCATCGTTCCCGTAATGCTGTTGATGTGGGGATGGACGATGCTCCGCAGCGGCAGCATTCGTCGTCTCGTCTATTTTACGAATTACGCCATCATCCTGTCGCTGCTGGGAGCAGCATTCTTCGGTCTTCTGCGGAAGACAGGACTTTCCGAAGTGATCACCTCTGAATGGCACGGAAGTTTCGGCGCATTCTTTGCAACAGTCCTCTATCAGACGATCGGATTGGCCGGCGGTATCATTCTGACAGTATCATTCATGATCGTTGCGCTGACACTCGCCATCGATCTTGATCTTCACAAGACATCGGAACGGTTGAAAGCATTTTTTGTGGATGCGGGTGAACTGTTCGGTGCAAAGATGGATGAATGGAAGGAACAGCAGGAGGTCCGTGCACAGGAGCGTGAAGAGGAAAAGAAACGTGCCGCGGCAGAGATCAAAGTGAAACGGCCGGACAGCGAGGTGGCCGCGGAAGAGGAGCGTCCCGCTCCGAAACCGCCGAAGAAAGAATTTATCCGTCCTCAGCCGGTGATCAAACTGGTGGACGAAGAGAAATCCGTCACCACGATCATTGATGATACCGATATCCCGCTCGAGATCAACGAAGGAATCAAAGAGAAAGAAGCGGAACTGGAAGAGCGTGAAGTCGAGGATGAAGAGATCGATTTCATCTTCCCGTCCGTTGAACTGCTCGACCCGAAGAAATACGAGGAGAAGATCAGCGATGATGAACTGAAGAGCAATGCGGCGCTCCTTCAGGCGAAGCTGGCGGATTTCGATGTGGAGATCGCCAATGTGAGCGTCACTCCCGGACCGGTCGTTACACTGTATGAACTTGTTCCCGCAACCGGTGTGAAGGTCTCGAAGATCACATCGCTCTCGAACGATCTTGCGCTCGCCATGCAGGCGCGCGGTATCCGTATCGAAGCGCCGATCCCCGGAAAAGGGACCGTCGGTGTTGAGATCCCGAACAATAAACCGCAGATCGT
>JBMOHT010000207.1:0-6369 GCA_049317705.1 Bacteroidota bacterium
GGTCACATCAGTTTAACTGGGTATGAAGGGCAAGCAAGTATTGCTGTAACAAATAGTATTGGTATTATTGCTAATATTAGTGATATGGGAACGGTGCGAGATGGCAATTCTATAAACTATACCATTGATAAACACAATTTTAAGGAACTCGGTGCTGGTTATTACATAAATAAATTAGAAAACAGATCTCTCGGTATTTATTTTATCGCAGGGAATGGAATTACTTCACATTTTGCAACCGGTGGAGATAAGATACAAGGACATACGTTGCCGTTTTCTGATTTCAAAGAGGTTAAATATAGTCGCTATCTTATTCAAGCAGACTATGGTATAATTGATGGAAAGTATGAATATGCAATATCTCCAAGATTATTTCTTATTCATTACTATGACATAAAAGATAATACCTCAATTGTATACAAAGAACTTCCAAACCAATATTTGTATTCCGATGTAGCCTTTACGTTCCGTTACAAATTGCTTAATTATCTTAAAATATCCGGTCAATTCAATTTTACCGTGCCGCTTACAGGTAAATACGTCGGTTACTATGAAGCATCACCACTTAATTGCAGCATCGGGGTAATTGCGGATATGTATTTGTTTTAACCACTCATTTACAGATGTCCAATTTGTAATTATTAAAATTCTGTAATCAACGTTCTTTAATAAACGGTTCTGTTACTACAGTGTAGCACCTATGTAGTCAGTATGAAAAACAACTGTGTAGAATCTTACACAGAGTTGCTTAAATTGTGAAAATATAAGTACATGAAAATGAATCATCAGACTTCGAATCTGATGATTGAGGCGCTGCTTGACTGATCTTCCATATTTCAAAAATAGACGAATGGAGGAATATGAAGAAAGAATCTTTGGCTTCCGTGAACGACGGCGATCATTGCACGGTGATCGCAGGAACGCACAAAGGAAAAACCGGCACGGTCCGCGATCTTCATACGAGTAAGACCGGGCATCAAACCATTACGGTGGTACAGTCAAATGGTGAAAGATTCAAGACCCTTGCGCGGAATGTGTCAGTAAAGATTCGAATATAGCAGGATCATGATTATCAATTTAAAACCCCGTTTGGTATTGTTGTTATCAATATCGTTGGTCTCGCTCTTTCTCTGTGGCTGTCTCACCGAACAGTACCACCCTCCCAAAGAATTCAACGATGCAAAAGAGATCTATTCCGGCTCATTCCCGACCGTGAATACAGCGGGGACGATGATCGCATTCTCGCGGTATGACAGTGTCAACCGCATCTACCTCGGCGGTACGGATGGCGTTTCCGCCTACCGTATCACTACCGGAAGTAATCCTACGGTGTCGCCGGACGGGAATTCGATCGCCTTCATCCGTTATTCTTACGGGATCGATACATATTCATGCTCACTGATCGTGGTCGACGGGAAGTCCTTGATGGAAAAGAACCTCCTCTCCGCACCGTTGCCATACGGAATTCGGGAGATCAAATGGTCTCCGGACGGAAGTAACATTGCATTCAGCCATGATTCAGTCTACGATTCATTCTGGAAGATCATCCGAAGCGACGGAAGCGGAACGATCCTGAATAGCTTCTCGGGGTACTTCTTTAATTGGTCGCCGGACGGCAAACAATTTGTCTATACTCGGTATCTTCAACCCGGTATCATCATCGGCAGCGTGGGGAGTAAAGTCACCGTGCAGGTCAATAATGCGTTCGGTGCGATCATTCCGGTATGGCTTCCGGACGGGAACGCGGTTGCCTATCTTAATGATTATGGGAATTCGCTTCGATACTATTCCCTCGTGAATGGAACTGATTCGGTAATATCCGGCGGAATATCAACGTACAATTATAACGGCAGATTCACTGCAATTTCTCCCGACGGCAGGAAGGTAGCGGAAGGTGTTTATGATGGCGGCAATCCCGACATGGCCCCTTCGGTGAAGATCTACATCCATGATGCGTTCAGCAAGACCCAAAAACAGGTGGCGCTGCTCTACGGCGGCGATATGGAAAAAGTATTGTGGTCTGCCGATTCACGGACGTTATACTTCTCACTATTTCATTCCAAACCGTCTATTTATCGGTACACGCTCTCTAATTAAGCAGGAAAGAATAAGTATGTCTCGATCAAAGAATATCCGTTCTGCTGCATTGTTCGTCGCTTTTTTGGTTTGGATCCCTTCTTCGGTCACTTCTGCTCAGAACGATCCGCTGAGGATGAAGATCGAGCAGATCGTTGCTCACGCTAACGGGACGGTCGGTGTTGCCGTGCTTGCTCTTGAGAATAATGATTCACTTTCCGTGAACGGTGATGTGCCGTTCCCTATGCAGAGTGTCTACAAATTCCCGGTGGGACTCGCAGTGTTGGACCTTGTGGACAAAGGCGTGTTCGCGCTTGATCAGCGCATCTTCATAAAAAAAAGCGATCTGCTCCCGAAAACATGGAGCCCGCTCCGTGAAAAATATCCGAACGGTGATACGGCGGTCGCGTTGAGTGAGATATTGAAGTTTACTGTGGCACAAAGCGATAATAACGGATGCGATCTTCTGTTCAGACTTGTCGGCGGTCCGGAGAAGGTGGGGAATTTCATCCATTCATTGGGTGTGAAAGATATTGCAGTGAAGAATACGGAAGAAGAAATGGGGAAGGATAAGCAGCTTCAGTTCAGGAATTTCAGCACACCGAAAGCACTTGCTGCATTATTCTCTCTTGTGCATCGTGGGAAAGCCCTGTCCGTGAAGAACACGCAGCATATTGTGAGGATCCTTGAGGAGACATCCACCGGTCCGAAACGGTTGAAGGGACAGTTACCGGCAGGGACCATTGTCGCACATAAGACAGGTTCATCCGGAACGGACGAACAAGGGATCACAGCAGCAACGAACGACGGCGGTGTCATCACACTGCCGGATGGTACGCATGTCGCAGTAGTGGTATTCGTTTCGAATTCGTCCGCCGATGAAAAGGAGCGGGAGAATGTGATCTCTTCAATCGCGAAAGCAGTTTGGGACGATTATCGTTCACGGTAGGAGAATCACCCTCCTCGGAACGAACGCTCATTGAGTGATGGTATTCTCTGTCTGCATTTCTTTCTCGCGCCGTGCCAGATATTCGCGCATGGCAAGCCGTGTTGAATCGACGATCTTCTCTAATTCCGTCACCATCGCCGGAATGCTGCTGACATCATTGGCGAGGATATTGATCTCCATGGTCTTGCACAGTTCCGACACTCCGCTCGCACCCAATTGTGAACTGCTTCCGCGGATGGAATGTGCCGCATGACGCATCTCTCCGATATCGTTATTGCTCAATCCTCGCAGCAATTCCGAGATCTTCTCCGGCACATCCTCGGCCAGAAAATTCTCCATCAACTGCAGCAGTTCGTTGAAGCCCAGGTCCAATGATTCGA
The DNA here is from genome assembly GCA_049317705.1 of Bacteroidota bacterium. Classification (GTDB taxonomy): domain Bacteria; phylum Bacteroidota; class Ignavibacteria; order UBA10030; family UBA8401; genus UBA8401. The sequence goes on from JBMOHT010000207.1 coordinate 3,406, forward strand.
TATTGTTCTCGATCATTGCCGGATTGAGCAGCGGCAGCGCCTGCAACGGTGAAATCGGATCTTGTGCCGCCGTTTCATTTTTCTTCACTCCGCACCATTGCGTCAGAATACTGCCCAGTTCGCGCTGATTGAACGGTTTGGACAGATGACCGTCCATTCCGGCATTTCGGCATTTATCTTTATCGCTTTGGAATGCATTCGCCGTCATGGCGATGATGGGAACATGGGTTCCGTTCTGTTCACTCTGCCGGATGCGTGCTGTTGCTTCGAATCCGTCCATTTCCGGCATTTGACAATCCATCAGAATGATGTCATATGTTGTTCGTTCCGCCTCCTTGATCGCTTCAAGTCCATTGGCGACGATCGTTGCGTGATACCCCAGTTTCGCGAGCATCCCGCTGCAAACTTTTTGATTGACATAATTATCTTCGGCAATAAGGATCTTCACAAATCCTTTGTCGAATTCATTATGGATGATCGATTCTACACTGTGCTTCTCGGTGTGCTGTGCCCCGATCGAAACTGTATTCAGGAACGTGATGGTGAACCAAAATGTGCTTCCGCTCCCCGGTTCGCTGTCGACTCCGATCGTTCCACCCATCAATTCGATCAGCCGTTTGGAGATCGCAAGACCGAGTCCCGTTCCGCCATATTTGCGTGTGGTGGAACCGTCCGCCTGAGAGAATGACTGGAACAGATTTGAAACGACATGTGCCGGTATTCCGATGCCGGTATCGGTGATGGCAACACGGATGACACTGCTCTCGCTGTCCGATGACTCTCTGGAAATTTTAATGGAAACGGAACCATGTTCGGTGAATTTGATCGCGTTCCCCGTTAGATTGGTGATCACCTGACGAAGCCGCGTCGGATCTCCGATGAAGGTGGTGCCGGACCCGAGGTCGATCTTCAATTCAAGTGCGAGTCCTTTCGATGTCATCTTATGCTGCAGCAGCGCAAGCGTATCGTTCACGACCTCGCGAAGATCGAATTCGATCTGCTCGATGGAGAGTTTTCCCGCTTCGATCTTGGAGAAATCAAGGATGTCGTTGATGATCGTGAGCAGGGAAGTGCTTGAACTTTGGATGAGCCGCAGACTCTTCTCCTGATCCTGATCGAGCGTGGATTGGAGCAGCAGTTCGGTCAATCCCATAATACCATTCAGCGGGGTGCGGATCTCGTGACTCATGTTGGCGACGAATTCCGATTTCAGTTTTGATGCCGCTTCGACGGACTCATTCGCCTTCCGCAGTTCTTCCGCTTTCAGTGCAAGTTTCTCCGCCTGCTCTTCGGCGAGTGATTTTGACTGGATCAATTCCCAGTTGAACAGCGTCAACTCCTTCTCAACACGTTTTCGTTCAATAGCAAGGGCAACCTGCCGTGCGATGGATTCCAGAAGAACGATATCGCTTTCGCCGTAGGCCTCACCGTCATGATAATCCTGCAGGACGAATATACCGATCGAACGTTCCTTCAGCAGCAGCGGAACACCGAGCCAGCATTTCGGTGCGGTTCCCCAGACACGGTTCCGACCGCTCGAGTATCGTTCCGTGAGCGCCTCTTCATTCAGCAGGAGCGGCATTTTCGTAGCGATCACTTCAACACTCAGTGACTGACGGTCATTCAATTTCACCGGTTCGGAAATATCGGAAGAGAGTTCATCCACTCCGTAGGGGAAATTGATCGTCCCTTTCTCTTCGTTGACAATGGCGATAAAGAAATTCCTCGCGGGAATGATCTGCTGCAGTCCGTGATGGATGGCGGTGTACAATGTCTCCAGCTTTTCGGCGGAGTGGACCGCTTCGGAGATCATGTACAATGTCTGCTTCGTCCGCTCGACCTTCCGCTGTTCTTCCAATGCGGCATTGAGTTCGATGGTCCGCTGTTCCACCAGCTGTTCCAGACTGATATTCTGCATCATCGCTTTCCGGTACAATTCCACCTGTGCGATCCCGATGGCGGTCTTCAGAAGGATAACGGAGATAAGATTGAGTTCCACTTCATTCGGAAGCGACTCGATGTCATTGATGATCCCGATGAACATACCGATCACTTTTGTCCGCGTCCGCAGACCGTACATCACGGCAAAATGATGTTCGGAATGTGTCGGGATGATCACCGGTCTGTTCTGCCGAAGAGCCCATCCGAAGAAGCCGTCATTGATGGAGCTCTCAACGAATTGCCGTACGTCTGCTTCCTGGGAAACGGGAAGGATACTGTTGATCTGAAAATCATGTTCGATATCATTCACCAGCATGAAACATGTAGCACTGAAGTCGATAAGCGTGGTAAGACGTTCATGCGCACCATTGAAGACGGAGGAGAATCCTTCGTCCGATTCGGACATGGACCTCTCATCATCCATTGTCGAGATCTTTTCGAACGATTCGAACATCCAGAGATTCAGTTTCTCCAGCTGTGCGATTCGGGCATGCATTTCTTCGATTGTGTGCAGAGTTTCCACGGGGTCCTGTTTCAATGGACGATGAATCCGTTGACGGCATCAGTGAATTGTTTGTCGACCATTTCCATGATATACGGAAGCAGGTCGACGGATAATCCTGTGGTCTGCCACGCTTCCTCCGCAATGGGGGGCACGCAGCGCTCGCCGCTGTTCCCGAGTTCCATTGCGTGAACGATCGCATCCGCGATATGGATCACCGCTGTCTCTGTTGCATACAGTGTAGCGTAGCTTGGAGAATGATGATACATGATGATCTCTTCGAAACTCTTCGGCAGCTGCCATAATTGGATGAGTGAACTTCCCACTGCTGCATGATCGTAGCCGAGCAACTCGCGCTCGATGAGGGAAACGGGCTTATTCGTCTCTTCAGCGGCAGCGAAGATCCGTTCGGATTGTTCCGGTGCTTTGGTGACCATCACCATCCTGCCGATATCATGCAGGATCCCGGCAACGAAATACCGTTCAACGTTCGGTTCCTTGAAATAACTGGCGATGATCCG
>JBMOHT010000208.1:0-6364 GCA_049317705.1 Bacteroidota bacterium
AAGGAACGAGGGAAGATTCCACAGCTGATATTCCCGTGTGTGCATCTGTTCCTGAAGGGACATCTCTTTCCGCGCAAGGATCTTCTCCGCAAGCGCATTGAATGATGCTGCATCCGCATATTCTCCGCCGGAGGACGAAGCGATCTGTTTCATCAGCGGCTTGTTCATCTTTGTCTCGGCGAATTCCACGGACTGTTCTCCGACGGAGATGCGTCCGGATGTTTTGCCGATGGTATCGCCATTCGCAACAGCGGAAGCGGAATACGAATATTCTCCTTCGCTCAGTCCCGCGATATTCCCTTCATATAATCCTGTTCCCGACGAGGAAAGGATCGTCTCGATCTTGTCGCTGCTGCCGTGTCGGCGGACCGAGACGAGGACCTCTGCGTTGTCCAGCGGCTGATAACTTTCATTGTAGACCTGCCCCGAAAGATCGATCTGTTCCCCTTGGGAATAAAATTCCTTTGCCGGTTCCACACGGAGCAATTTTTCCTGTTCGCGTGTTGCGAGCCACCGCACGAGCGATGAGAACCAGAGAGTGAAATGTTCTTTCGTTTCATCCGCTGTTCCGGCGAGTGTTTTCCAGCGGTTCAATCCGTAGCAGAGAATCGCGGCGGATTTATTACTGCCGATGCTCCGGATGAGAAAGAGCGGATTCGTCAGCGGCACGTTCTGGATCTTCACAGAGAGAAGGTTCTGCGCTTCGGGTTTTGCGGTGAACGACGGCAGTGAATAATACACCGGCGGCATCTTCTCCCACGATAATCCATCTGCCTGGATGAGCTGATGATATTTGAACCGTTCTTGTATGGACGGAAGGACAAGCTGTTCATCCACCCGTTCACTTGCAACGGAGAACGGGAATAATTTTTCCATCGAACGCACCTTCTGCAGATCGAGCGTTCTGCCGGCGATGAAGAGCACGGGAAGCGAACGGTTGGTGACCGTCTGCTCGACATACTGCATGCTGATGGAAGATGATTGCGCGGTCGGGAAGCCGATCATGATGAGTGCGTCGCTCTTGGTCAGTTCGGCGCGGAGCTCGCTGTTCTCTTTCTGTGCTTTGAACTCGCCGTTCGGCAGCTGATAGAAAAGGAATGCTTCGATATTCTTGTCCGTGTTCAGCGTCTGCATCACCGCTGCAACATCGGCGTTCACCGCACCGGCGATGACCGCGATGTTCATTTTGTTCTTCAGGATCTTCACGAGTGATGAGCGGCTGTTATTCTTCGCCGTTATCTCGCCGTCGATCCCCGCAACAGCGACGGTCAGTTTTTTGACTCCGTCCGTTTTCGGGAGATAGGAGAATTTTACGGGAATGTCGGAAACTCCCTCCACCGATGTGAGCTTCACAGATTGCTCGTCAATTTTTTTTCCGTCCTCAAGCAATGAGACGGTGACGCTCCTCGGAGAGAATCCGGAAGAGCGGACGGACGCTTCCACGGGTATCGCCGCATCGACATAGCCGATGGAATTCGTCAGAAGTTTTGCAACGGAGATATCCTTCTGATCGTTCGTGTCGCCGATGCCGACCGTGAAGACGGGAATGCGGCTCTTCTCCGCATCGTAGAGCGGATTCGCACCGGCGTTGTAGTTACCGTCCGAAAGGAGGATAATACCGCGCAGATCGTCGATGGACTTCAGCGAATACTGCAGGGCGGAGGAGATATTGGTGCCGCCGCCGTTCACCTTAAGGGAATCGCCCGAAAATTCTTCGATGGACTGTGCGAATGTGTAGATCTTCAGGTCCGCCGTGCCGGAGAGCCGCTTCAAGTCATCACTCTTTAATAGGGATGAAAGGACTTTCGCGCGGTCGCCGGAGCCGTCCTTCTGTGTCATACTGAGGGAATTGTCCGCAAGAAGAGCGATCGCGGGCTTTTTCGATTCATGGGAAACGAATTGCAGCAGCGGTTCGCAGAGTGCCAGAAGGATGAGCGCCAGAGCGGTTCCGCGAAGCATAACGAGAACGCTCTTTTTTGCAGCGGAGACCTGCGGTACTGTGTGCCGGTACATGAAATAGGCCGCCGCATAACCGAACGCAAAGAGCAGAAGAGCAAGATAATACGGCGTTTGAACGAAGAGATTCATACTGTTGTAAATGTACAATAAAAATCCCCAAGACCAATGCCCTGGGGAACGAAATATCATTTTAGCAAAATGGAACACGGATCCGACGGGAAAAAACGGATTTGCACGGATGAGTATAGAATGTTTTTACAAAAACATGATAAGAATAAATACGGGACAACTCCGTACCGCGCCATCCTTAATCTATTTCATGACCAACGATGAAAATATCATGTGTGCTGACACAAAGAGAATTGATCAATGCTCTTCTCTGTGTTCTCCGTGTCTCTGTGGTGAAAAAGAAGCGTTCCTATTTTATAAGGAGCATCCGTTTTGTCTGGACGAAATCTCTGCTCTGAAGACGGTAGAAATACACTCCGCTTGCGAGTCCTGCTCCGTTGAACTGCACCGTATGCCTGCCGAACGATGTTTCACCGTTCACCAGTGTTGCCACTTCTTTTCCGAGCACATCATACACTTTCAACGACGTGATGCTTGTCCGCGGAATATCGAAACTGATGAGTGTTGACGGATTGAACGGATTCGGATAGTTCTGCAGCAACGTAAATTCAGACGGCACGGGATTCGTTTTCGGAACACCGGTGGTGCCGGTCTTTGCATCATACAATTCTGTCGGTGCCTTGTACGGATTCGTGCGCGGGATATTTCCCGTGTCGACTGCGCGGACGTAGAGCCGCGGCGTAATGCCGGAATACGGAACGGTGGCAAAATATCTTCCCGAATTTGTTGCTGTATCAACGATCTCACCAAGCGTCATCGGGACGGGAATGAATGTGGAGCCGTTGTTCAGTGTGTAATAGAGCCGGACCGAATCCTTTTTGATGACGGACTTCGACACGACGAACATTCCGACGAGATAATTACTGTCCTTCGTGAATGTTATCTCGGGATCCGTACTCATCACCATGCCGTTATACAGAACCGCCTGATACGCATTGATGTTTCCCCAGCCGATATCGTTGTTCGGTTTTGCTGCGTTGGCGGCGGTGTTACGGAGTGCATCACGCACCTGGATCGGCGTCAATTCGGGATGAGCGGAGAGGATCATTGCCGCAGCTCCTGCAACAAGCGGTGTAGCCAGCGATGTTCCCTGCGAACCGCCGCTGTAGGAACTCTTTCCGCCCGTCGTGGCCCAATATGTTCCGACACCGTGTGCCACCACATCCGGCTTCATCCGCCCGTCCGATGTGGGACCGTTGGAACTGAAACCGGCAAGGAATCCGGCCGAAGTGACAGCACCGACGGAAATGATGCTGTCCGCATCCGCCGGAGCGGTGATGGATGGAGGATTGAATCCCGCTCCTTCATTTCCCATTGCATTCACCACCACCACGCCGCGCCGCGCTGCAAGCACAGCCGCTTTGGAAACGATCGCTGTGCGGCCGTTCATATCTGCCCACAGGTAATTCACACCCGAGTCGAACGTATTGTATCCCAGCGAACTGCTGACAACGTCCACTCCCGATGATTCCATCCATTCGATCGCTGCTGCCCAGTTATCCTCTTCCACATGTGTTTCGGTTGGGACGTATTCGGTCTTACCGAGGATGAAACTTGCATTGTATGCGGGACTCACCAGCTGTCCTTCTTTGTATGCGCCGACGAGCGACATTGTTCCCGTACCGTGCGAATCCTGATTCGACGCATCGGTCCCTTCGTTGGCAGTGTTGTTGTCTTTTTGCACAAAGTCATACTCCGCGATAACATTCATGTTCTGCATCGCTTCATGCGTCTTCCAGCGGAATCCGGTATCAAGCATTCCAACAAGCACACCTCGTCCTTTGATCCCGATCTTGTGCACGGCGATAGCGTTAATGGTCCGCATGTGCGTGATGGACTTCCCGTATAATTGTGAATCAGGATCCGCTGTAACAGCATCGGACTTGGAAAAATGATTTTCTGTCTGCGGCAATTCGGTGCGGGTGAATGTACCGACAGGTTCAATGGAACGGACGAACGGAAATTGTTCGATCGCTGCTATTTGTGAAGCTGTCAAAAACGCCGTAACTGCATTGAACCACCGTGATTGATTTTGTACCGTAACGCCGGTCTGTTCAAGCGTTGAAATGAATGATGATGAAATTGGAAGGTCTTCCTGCGTGATGATCTGCTTCGATACTTTTGCACGGCGGAGAATTGCTCGGTCGGAAAGTCCTATCGCACGCGCCGCATCTGCCGGTGAGGAGGATTTTGCGAGAGCGGTGTTCTCCTTTGAGGTAAAATAGATCCAATACTTTTTCGGAGCATCCTGGGCGGTCGCGAATACAGCGGCGGCAAGGGTCAAGAAGAGCAGGGCAAAACGGTTCATGTCGGTCTTTCAAAAAGATAGAGTCGTCTGATAGATTTCAAACGTTGTCTCTCGCAAAGGCGCTAAGTCGCAAAATGATTGAAAATTTTAACTCTTTGCGTCTTTGCGAGAGGAGCATTTTAGGTGGTTCTCAGAGTGAAATATAGTGTAATAGCGGGTTGTTTTCAATGAACATCGGTCCCCGGGAATGAATGTTGTATCTTGCCACCAAGCAATTTTGTATATTATCTCAGCAATTCACAATCAGAACCATTATCGGAAGCACATTTTGCTCAAGAATTTCGTCTCCAAAATCAAATCGCTCTTCGGCGCCAAACCAAAGACCGTCGTTCCCCCCAAACCTTCCCAACAAAAAGATTCTCCCAAACAGCATCCGCATGCACAACGGAAACCTGCCGGCGAAAAACCGACCGGAGTACGTCCTCCGCGCGAAGGACGCAAGCGGGAAACTCGTGAAGAATATCGTCTGCGCCACGAACGTGAGGATAAGGAAAAGGGAATTGTCCGCAATCAGGTGATCGTTGAAACAGCGAACGAGAGACCGAAGGAGCGTCCAAAACGTGTCATCTCCACCGAACCGTGGGATGCGTCAACGTTCAAGGTGCCGGTTGTAGACGGCAAAACACGATTCCAGGATTTCGAGCTTCCGCAAGAGATCATGCACGCCGTCGCCGATCTGAATTTTCAGTATTGTACCGAAGTGCAGGCACAGGTGCTGCCGATCGCGATGCGCGGGGACGACGTGACAGCGCAGGCACAGACGGGAACAGGAAAGACCGCAGCATTTCTCATCAACATTTTTTCGCACATCATCCGCAATCCGATCAAGGACCAGAAGAAGGGGACGCCCCGCGCGCTCATCCTGGCTCCCACACGCGAACTGGTGATGCAGATCGAAAAGGATGCAAAGCTTCTCGGCACGTATGCTCCGTGCACGGTGCTGTCGCTCGTCGGCGGTATCGATTATAACAAACAGATGGAAAGTCTGAAGCACGAAACAGTGGATGTTGTCGTTGCAACGCCCGGACGTCTTATCGATTTTAAGAAACAGAAATTCGTGGACCTCGGAAAGACGGAGATCCTCGTGATCGACGAAGCGGACCGGATGCTCGACATGGGATTTATTCCCGCGGTGCGCAGCATCGTGCTGAGCACACCGCAGAAATCCGAACGGCAGACGATGTTCTTCACCGCCACCATGAACAGCGAAGTGAAACGTCTCGCCGAACAATGGACACGTCAGGCGATCGAAGTGACGGTCACACCGGATACCATGGCGGTCTCGGCGATCGAACAGATCACCTACATCACCACCAAAGAAGAAAAATTCCCGCTGCTCTATAATCTGATGCAGCAGAAACATCTCGAACGCGTGCTCATCTTTGTGAACCGCCGCGATGTGGGACGCGATCTGAAGGACAAACTCGAAACATACGGAATCGGATGCACGCTCCTTTCCGGCGAAGTGGATCAGCGGCAGAGGATCAAACGGCTGGAGAATTTCCGCGAAGGAAAAGTTCGCGTGCTCGTGGCGACCGATGTGGCGTCCCGCGGACTGCATGTGGATGCGATCTCGCACGTGATCAATTACAATCTTCCGCAGGATGCCGAAGAGTTCGTTCACCGCATCGGCCGTACGGGCCGCGCAGGAGCAACGGGCATCGCCATCAGTTTTGCGGACGAGGAGGATTCATACGAGATCCCGAAATTGGAAGAGTACATGAAACGGAAGATCGAGTGCATCTATCCCGATGAAACACTGCTGGCACCCGTGCCGGAAGTCTTCCCGCGCCATGAAGTGAAGAAGGAAAAGACCGAACGCCGCGACACACACCGACGGAGCAACACACGCCGTCCTCCGCGCCGCCGTCCGTCATAGAACAATAATCGTACTTTTTGTGCGGACGCCCGTCCGCACGATGGTAAAATAAAAAAACGCGGATCACGGTCCGCGTTTTGCATTTTAAA
>JBMOHT010000209.1:0-6321 GCA_049317705.1 Bacteroidota bacterium
ACAATTTATCAAGTAAGTTTGATAAATTCAATAGAGTTCCGTATATAATTCCATCGCACTGAATCATTGCAGCAGGAAACTATTTTTCGGATTTACAGGTTCATATCCTCATCACACCATTCTAAGGGAGTCTTCATGAAAATATTCACTGTTCTTGCTGTTGCATTACTGGTTGTTGCCGGTCTAGTTTCGGCGCAAACCCCGCCGTCTCGAACGCTCCGCGTCAGTCCGTTCGCTTCGGTCTCGCAGACCGTCGGCACCACAGAGGTCGGCATCACGTATCACCGCCCCGGTGTGAAAGGACGCGAGATCTGGAACAAACTCGTCCCCTTTGGTCAGGTATGGCGTGCAGGAGCGAACAATGCAACGATGTTCACCTTCTCGGATGATGTGCAGGTTGCCGGTACAACACTGAAAGCGGGACGCTACGAATTCTTCGTCGTTCCGAATGCAGATTCGTGGACGGTCATCTTCAATTCGGCGACGGACCAGTGGGGCGCGTACAGCTACGATTCCACAAAGAACGTCACCACATTCACCATCAAACCGGAAGCCGCACCGCATGAAGAATGGCTCTCCTACAATTTTTCGGACCTGACTGTGAATTCCGCAAAGGTCACGCTTCGCTGGGAAAAAATTTCAGCATCATTTGTGATCAGCACCAACACCATGGCGAACATCGCGAAAAGCGAATCGGATCTAACCGCGCAGGCAGCACAGCAGGCTGCAGTGATCGCACGATGGTCCTTGGACAATAAAGCGGACTACGAACGAGGCATGCAGGCGGCAGACCGTGCGCTCGCATTGGGCCCCGTCCTGGGAAATTATTCACTGAAAGCTCAGCTGCTCGCCCAGCAGGATAAATTCGCCGATGCAGTGAAGACCGGTGAACTGGGATTGGAAGCAGGAAAGAAAGCAGGCGCCAACACGGCGGGACTGGAAAAGATGATCGCTGAATGGAAAGAGAAACTGCCGAAGGGAAAGAAGAAGTAACACTGCGTAAGCATGAAGAGCACATCCACGAATAGCACGAATGAACACTAATATTATATTCGTGTTATTCGTGGATAAATCGAATTGTTTTTAAGATATAGGATTTCCACTACGTGCAGGAATAATCAACAATACTGGATCTGAGATAATTTACAATCAAATCCCGCTGCTAAGTCTAATATCAGTGTTCGATAAAATACTTTTTGCGACTTTGCGTCTTTGCGAGATGATTGTTGTGATTTTTACAAATACTGATTTCGTGTTATTCGTGGAAATATTTTGCTAATAAGTCTTACGAAAAAGAACGATCCTGTTCGAATTCGTCCCTTTGGAATTGTTCGACACACCCCAGATATTCGCCGTCTTCGTGAACTGCTGCTGATTGATCATGATCCCTTCGCAGATAAATCCTGAGGACCGTCCGAGAGCGACGACGTATTCTTCGAGTTTCACTTTGCCGTTCCTCACTTCTCCCACTTCGAATGCAACGTAACCGTTCTTCTTCGTTACCCGGTACAATTCACGGAACACGCCGCCCATCACTCCGCACCATTCCTCGACCGTATGAGACATTGTTATTGACTTTGCAACAGCATCGGCATCGATGCCGTTGAACCAGCAGCGCATCCAATTATCCTTGGAATACTGCACCACATCCAGGAACGGCGGCGATGTCACCGTCAGCTGAATGGAATTACTTTTGAGCGCGGGAGTCTTTCGCGCATCTCCGGTGAGGAATTGTCCCTTCTTCCCGACGGCAGCAAGTGACCGTTGAAGCTGGATGATATCCCTCATCAACTGTTTCGATTTTTTGAGAATGACCGCTTTCGTGTCGCGGTATTCGGGACGTTGGTTCCGCTCACGGTTCACTTTCCGCTGGCTTTCGCCCGACATCGCCTGATTCGGAGGCAGTGTATAGACAGAGAAGAATCCTTTGCTGTGTCCCGTAAGCCTGTTCGTCGCCACCATCCTGATCCAACGGTCAACATCATCTTCCTTCCCGCTCTTCTTCCTTCGCACTAAATATTTCTTCAGGGAAACGATCTCTGCAAGGGTCTTCTTATGGAAGAACATCGACAGCGGTATATCCGACGTCAATTTGGTATCGATCCTGATCGAGCGGAGCCGAATTTCGATCTCTTCAAGTGGCGGGATATTCAAGCGGGAGCGGGAGAGAACGGCGCTAAGCGGATTCACATCGTTTGCGGCAACATTCCGTCCGCACAATGCCGCTTCGAGGATCGTCGTACCGCGTCCTGAGAACGGATCGTACACTCGGTCACCAGGTTTCGTCAGCCGCTCGATGAAGAACCGCGGAAGCTGCGGTTTGAAACACGCACGGTAGGAGACCTCATGGATCGAATTCGCCTGTCGTTGACGGGAGGTCCAGAACTCATTGATATAGAGAGGGATCCGTTCGCCGTTGATGAGTATCTGCTTAACAGCTGTGCGGGAATGTTTTCCATCCTCTTTATAGATAAATTTTAATAAAAGGGCGGAAAGATCTGCACTCATAAATACTGTGGACCTGTTAATTTATTTACAATGAAGTCAGCTGCATTCTGACAATTGCGGGAACGACATATATATCGCAATGTACTTACGTCTGCAAACAAAAATATGTGTTTACCTTGGATCATCTGCAAAAATACTTGTTCACATATACTCTTTGCGACTTTGCGGCCTGCCCCCTTGGGGCGTTGCGAGATGTGTTTTTCAGATTTTCTGGCAACTATTTGCCGGCTGAAACAAGATTCGCGAACAACCGATACGCTCCTTCAACTCCCGCCGGCAATTGACGGAAAAAGGATAGACCGGTGAAAATATATGTTCCCTTCCCGTATTTCACCGCAAGCAGACTTCCCTGTTGCGGCTGTTCGTTCGGATCGGCACACGAAAGGACCGTTTCATACTTCGGGTCCCATGCACTCGCGAAATACAATCCCCGTTCCTGCACCCAACCGTCGAAATCCTTTGCCGTGATCTTGTTCGGAACATTCAGCAGCGGATTCTCCGGCGTGACGAAATTCATCGCGGCGAATTCGTCCGTCACTCTGTTGCGCGAGATCGTGAACGGCAGCGGACCGATATTATCCGTCTGTCCTTTTTCCAGCACCTGATACTGCACAACATACGTTCCGCCCTGCTCGACATATTTCAGAAGATTACTCTGCGAAAGACGGAGCTGCTCGCGTGTATTATACGCACGGACCCCGGCAACGATCGCATCGAATCCCAAAAGATTCCCGCTGATCAGATCCGCATCCGAAATGAGCGAAACAGAATACCCCATCTGGTGGAGTGCTTTCGGCACTTCATCCCCTGCCCCCATAATATAGCCGACCGTATTCCCTTTTTTCCTCAGGTCCATTTTCAGCACGTAGCTCGACGCATTCACCAGCAGCGGCTGAGACGGAATATGTTCATGGTCGATATGTTTGAGTGTTGAACGGAATACTTCTCCTGCCACGACCGCTTCCGCCCTCAGTTCTCCGCTCACTGCACCGGAATCGGGAATGACCGTGAACTCGAACTCCGTCTCGGATTCTTTCTTAGGAAGTGTGAACGAACGCGCAGCAGAGACCTTCCATCCGTTCGGAGCGATCAAGGAAACTGAACCGCTCACATTATTCTTTGACGCGTGAAGCCGTACGGCAACAGTTTTTGCTTCCGGCGAATTCCACACGAAATTCTTTTCGATGATCAAGACGGAAACGGGCGGGATCACTTCGACATTGCGCAGTTTCTCCCCCTGCAGATCGTCGATCCATTTATACGTGACCGGAACGGTGACCGGTACCGTTTCATTCTCCACGATGATCGATGCGGCAACATACAGCACGGGAGGATTCTCTGCTTTTCCCGTGAATGATTGCTCATCCACGGCATACCGGTTGTTCTTCGGCGATGTGGTAAGCCAATACGGCTGCGAATATCGTTCGTCCGGATGGATCACCGATGCGAATTTTTCAGTATACGGTTCATTATTCGGAAGCAGCTTTTTCGACTCTTTGACAATATTCAATTCCGGTGCAACGGCGGACGCGATTGAGATCTTCGCGTTCGACCGGTTCAGGAATGTCAGTCTGATCCTGATGGAATCATTGCGTGAATAGACCGGATCTTCTGCCAATGCTTCAATGGAGAGTCCTGCACATCCCCGGATGACCGATTCCACCTCACGCATTTTATCATCGATCAGCGGATCGTTGACAACCGCTTTCAATTCCTTATACAATTTCATCAGCGCAGGAATACTCTTCACCGGATCAGAGGAAATGAAATTCCTACGGATCTCTGCGGACATTGCTGCAAGTTTTCTCCCGTTCGGGATCCTATTCCACGAAACATCCACGCCGTCGAACGGATCATTGGACGCCGGTTCACCGGCCGTCACCACGAAATTATTCACGGAGGTCCCTTTGTTCTGCGCTGAACCCATCGCCTGACTCTTGTGCATGGTCCGGCTGATCCCCGAGATCTCGGTGTAGGACTTTCCGAGGAGCGGATTGTATTCGCCAACATCCACTTTCAGTGTCGGCAGGTTCTGAGGATTCGAATTCATCCCGCCGAAACTGAAATGGTTGAAGAGTAACCGTTTCGCTTTCCATGGACGAACGAGACCGAGCTGCTCCGGATAGACAGACGGATCACCGGAGATCTTGAATGCTTCCTCGGCCAAAATAGCTGAAGCAAGATGGTGTCCATGTCCCCCGAGCGTTGGCGTGAACCGCGTGATAATGACGTCTGGTCGAAACTTGCGGATCACCCAGACAACATCCTTCAGCACACTGTCTTTATTCCACAATCGCAGCGCTTCTTCGGATGATTTGCAGAATCCGAAATCGATCGCCCGGGTGAAGAATTGTTCCGCACCGTCCACTCTTCTGGCGGCGAGCAGTTCCTGTGTGCGGATAACACCGAGTTCAACCCCTTGTTCGGAGCCGATCAGATTCTGTCCCCCTTCGCCGCGGGTGATGGAGAGATAACCGGTTCTGAATAATTTTCCTTTGGCATAATACGCAAGCAGTGCGCTGTTCTCATCATCAGGATGTGCCGCAATATACAGCACCGAGCCGACCACGGATAGTTTGTTCACCGCCAGCTGAAGTTCTGCACCGTTCGGTTGCGGCTGTGCTGTCAGGAACGAAAAGAAGACCGGAAAAAGAAGGAAGTATTTTTTCATATATTGTTGTATGATCTCTAAAATGCTTGTCGGAATTCAATTCTCAATGCTGGCGATGATCGTTGCCGTCGGAAGTTTTCCGAATTCCATCGCTTCGCTGGTAATGTTCATAGGATCAGCTCTCCTCGGCATCACATCCATTCTCACAATGGGAATTGGGAACCTGAGGATCTTTCCCGAACCGAAAAGCGATGCCCGGCTGGTCACATCCGGTCCCTACAAACTGATCCGCCATCCCATGTATACATCCGTTCTTCTCCTCGCCGCCTCATTCCTGACGGATGTTCATCCCGTCCACGGGATACTGTGGCTCATCCTTCTCGGCGCGCTCATGGGAAAGATCTCCATTGAAGAACGGATGCTTCCCGCTCAGATTCCCGAATATGCCGAATATCAGCAGAGGACGTGGAAACTGATACCGTTTGTTTTTTGACAAACCACGGTTCAGTTTTTCATATACGGCTTACCGTAATGGTAAAGAGAAGATAAGAAGAAGGAGGGAGATTTACACACACAGAATACAGTAGGACTCATCTAACGGTCAGTTGATCTTTTTTGCATCAAACAAATATTTTTCCTGATATTCGATCTGATATGTTTCGAGAAATTCCCGAAACTCTTCATCGTATGGTTTGACCCTGTGATGTTCTTTTTGCCGGCGGATATACGCAATAACTGTGTCAAGCTGTGAATATCCGCACGTAAATGCGCCGAATCCCTCCTGCCAGTTGAAATGGAGATCAGTAAAACCATTCTCTTTGATGAATTCGTTCGATGATTTCTTTATTTCCCGGACCAGATCCGAGAGACAACAAGACGGTTTCATTCCTATTAGCATATGGATGTGATCCGGCATTCCGTTGATAGCGAGCAATTTCTGACCTTTGTTCGTTACTATGCCCGTGATATACCGATACAGATTCTCCTCCCACGATGGATGGATCAACCTCTGCCTCCCTTTCACCGCAAAGACGATATGGATATACATTTGCGAATATGTCCCCGGCATATACCTCCCAATATTATCTATTGACTCGCCGCACGTACGACCCCTTCGGGGTCGTACAATGATTATTTGCTGTGTAATTATATACATAGGATGCCTCCGGCATCCGCACCTTCCTTGTTTTTCTTTTGTTTAT
>JBMOHT010000210.1:0-6297 GCA_049317705.1 Bacteroidota bacterium
CGTGCAGACCCGAATGCACGTTCCCGGGTCTGCACGTACCCTACGTACTGGTACGTAGAGAAATACGTATAGGTGCGTATGATAAAAATGGATCTGAATAAGGATATTGCTTCCATTACAGTCATCATCGAACACATTGTCTGATGGTTGTATGAACGTAACCCCTCGTTGGAGAGGGTCAATTCACCACTCACTATAAAAGGAAACATATGAAACGGAGTATTGTGGCATTCATCCTGTCGTTCGTTCTGTCGTCGATCGCCATGGCGCAGGGGAACGTATTGAATTTTGACGGAGTGAATGATCATCTCTATCTGCCGATCGGACCGTCGCCTTCCGCATATACCATCGAGATGTGGGTGAGGCCGGCGTCGACAGCGGATGAGGAGTTGTTCGTACGATCAGACAATGGAGGACCCGACTATGCATTCTCTCATCAGTTGGCGATCGTAAATGGAAAATTCGAACATTATACCTTTGATGGAGAGGGGAATTCGGTTATCGGCAGTACGGTGATCGTGCCGGGGCAATGGTATCATGTTGCCATTGTTGCGGAGAATAATAGCGCGATGAGATTATTTGTCAATGGGACTGAGGAGGGGGCTCCATTGCTCGTGGGAGGGCTGTGGACGGGGGGGAACAATTATTATGTCGGTCGTGCCGGGGCGGGGTTACCCTGGTTCCGGGGTTCCATCAATGAGATCAGGATATGGAACATTGTCCGGACGCAGGCGGAGATCGCGGGCAACATGAACAATTTTTCCCTTTCGCCGGCAACCCCGGGACTGCAGGCATACTACGCATTGGATCAAGGGACAGCAGCAGGGAATAATAGTTCGGAAGTAACTGCGGTCGATTCTACTAGCAACGCCTACAACGGTACGTTGGTGAACTTTGCACTATCCGGAACCACATCCAATTGGATCTCGTCAACCGAAACGATGGAACTTTCTGTTTCCGTAGAGACCGCAGCGGATGGAACGGGTAGCGTCGTCCCTGCCCAGGACCTTCTGACAGGAAATGCGATCACCGTCTATGCCATCTCCCGTGCCGCGGGGAATGCGTTCGTTGCCAACGTCCCGGCCGTGTGGTCGTTGCTGAATAAGACCGGCGGCATGGTGAACGGTGATCTCGTTGTTGCACCGGACGGGAAGAGTGCGACCGTGACCGGACTCCTGACAGGGACGGCGTCGATCGCAGCATCGTATGGTCCGCTCGCCCAAAATACTTCCGGGACGATCACGGTCGTTCCAGGAACGGTCCATCATTTTTCCATCGCCTCGATCGTGACCCAATCCCCCGGTATTCCCTTTGCGATATCGGTGGCGGCGAAGGATGCGAACAACAATACGGTCACGTCCTTTACTGGAACGGTCTCGCTGTCGACGAATACCGGGACAATTTCACCCCTCACATCGGATGCCTTCGTCAATGGTGTCTTGTCGCAGAGTATCACCGTCACGGATACAAGCATCAACAGAACGATCACCGTCGATGACGGGAATTCACATACAGGAACGAGCAACGTGTTCACGGTAAGGGATCCCATTGTCAGGGTGACCTCTACCGGTGGAACGCTGCTCCAGGGTTACCAAACATTGAGTGAAGCATTCACTGCGGTCAATTCCGGGACCCATACCGGTACGGTCTCCATCGCGATCATGGGCAATACCGTTGAATCAGCATCGGCGGTTCTGAGTGCCAGCGGATCCGGTGCTGCAAATTATACTACGCTCTCCATTCAGCCGTCCGGTGGTGCTGCACGGACCATCTCCGGTACTGTCACCGGCGGGACACCGTTGATCGATCTGAACGGTGCGGACAATGTGACGATCAACGGTCTGAATACCGGCGGCAATGCCCTGACGATCGTCAACAGCACGGTCTCATCGGCATCTCAAACATCGACCATCCGGTTCATCAACGGTGCAACGAACAATGTGGTGACGAACTGCACGGTCAAGGGTTCATTCTCCGGCAATACGACAACATCCGGTGGTACGATCCTGTTCGGAACCGATGCAGTGACCGGTTCCGGTAATGATGATAATACGGTCTCCTACTGCATGATCGGACCGGCAGGTTCCAATCTTCACTCGAAAGCGATCTCCGCTATCGGCTCGACATCGAGTGTATCGATCGGGAACAGCGGGATCGTCATCCGGAACAATGAGATCTACGATTACTTCGCCGCAAGCACCAACAGCGGTGGTATTTCTGTATTGGCAGGGAATAATTACTGGACCATCATCAATAATCGTTTCTATCAGACGGCGCAACGTACATGGACAGGGGCATTCAACCACCGTGTGATCGAGATCTTGTCGTCCAGCTCGGTCGTGGGGGTGCAGGGTTTCGACATTGCCGGTAATACCATCGGATATGCGGACGGCGGCGGGTCGGGAACCTATTCACTGACGGGCAACGCCGGAAAGTTTATCGGGATCTATTACAATGGATTCACCGGAGGAGCAGTTTCGAGGGTCTCCAATAATTCCATTGCCGCGATCTCGATTACCGGAGTGACGTCCAATGGTACATCGACCTCTTCACCCTTCACAGCGATCCTGATCTCGAATGGCTGGGCCAACACAGACAGCAACACCATCGGAAGCCAGACGGGGACAGGATCGTTGACGTTCACGACAAATACCACTGGATCGGTGGACGTCCATGGGATCTTTAATTTTTCCTTCGACAATACGACCGTGATCGGGAATGTGTTCGGAGGGATCACTGTGAATAATAGTTCAGCGTCAACGTCCGCTGCTTTACAATTGATTCCGGTCAAGATACTGACAAGTTCATCGAACACATCGTCCATATCAGCGAATATCATCGGCGGGACGACCGCACATTCCATCCAAAATAGTTATGCCTCCACCGGATCCAGGGTGTTCGCCATCTTGAATTCGGTGTCCGTTGGCACGATATCGATGAACATCATTCGGAATCTGACCGGTGTCGATGGGATAGGATCGGCATCGTCAGCGTCAGTGATCGGCATTTCCTGTGTATCAAGTTCTGTCACGAATACCATTTCACAGAATACGCTGTATAATTTGTCCAATACCAGCACCAGCCATGCAACGACGGTCACCGGAATATTGTATACCGCGTCGAATACCGCCGCGAGTACTGTGGAACGGAACGTTATCCATTCATTCTCTGCTGCAAGTCCTTCGGCGATCTTGAATGGTATGCAGGTGGCAGGGGGACTGACGACCGTAAAGAATAATATGATCCGTCTGGGGATCGATTCGACCGGAACCGATGTGACAGTGGGACTCACGATCAATGGAATCAATGAGAACGGCGGATCGAATAAATTCTATCATAACAGTGTCTACATTGGCGGTTCGGGAGTGGGCGGAAGTTCTGCAACCTATGCACTCTTCAGTTCGGTGACATCCAGTGTCAGGGATTACCGGAATAATATCGTTGTCAATGCCCGAAGCAACGGCTCCGGGACAGGAAAACACTATGCCGTGAATGTCGGAGGCAGCGGTGTCAACCCTATCGGACTGACGATCGATTATAATATCTATCATTCTGCCGGAACAGGGGGTGTGTTCGGGAGGTTCAACTTTGTCGATATCACATCGCTGGATGGATGGCGGACAGCGGTCGGCCAGGATAATAATAGCGTTTCCATCGACCCTCATTTCAAAACACCGGCAGGCACAAGTGCAACGGTCGATCTGCACCTTGATCCGTCGGTGGCCACCGCTGCTGAACAGAATGGGGTCTCGATCACCGATGTGACAGATGATATTGACGGCCAGACGCGATCCGGTCTGACACCGGTAGATATCGGTGCGGATGCCGGTGATTTTATAATGCTGAAGAGTGCTCCGGTATGTATCCTCACATCGACGACATCCCTTTCACAGACCGGTGCTACATTGAACGGGACCGTGAAAAGTATCGGACTCAACGCTGCGGTACGCTTTCTCTGGGGTTCTGTCTCCGGTGTCTATACCGACAGCGCAGCAGGGACTCCGGGCACCGCCACCGGAAATTCGGTCCAGGTATCAAATGTTGTGTCCGGTCTTACCCAATTTCATCGCTACTATTTTGTCCTCGCGGCAGTGAATGACAGCGGATATGCGCGAAGCAGCGAAGGATATTTCAATACATCAACACCCGATACGACCGCGGGGTATGCTCTGTCACTTGACGGCATCGATGACTATATCGCCGCGCCGAGCGCTGTGTGGTTCTCCGGGAACTTCACCATCGAAGGGTGGGTGAATGAGCGGAATTACAATTCATGGAGCCGAATGTTGGATTTTGGGAATGGTCCTTCATCGGATAATGTTATCATTGTACTGAGTACCGGCACGTCCGGAATGGTATCGTTCCATGTCTTCCAGGGGGCAACCGCTGAATTTGTGCAGGCACCGTCCCAGCTTTCACTGAATGAATGGAATCATATCGCGTGTGTCTGGAATGCCGGTACGGCGACGATCTATATCAACGGTGTGCCGGTCGTCAGCGGACCGGTCTTCGCACCGCTCAATGTGACACGATCGTCGAACTATATCGGCAGAAGCAATTGGGCGGATGCGTATGCCGATGCTGCGTTCGATGAGATCCGCATTTGGAATACCGCGCTAGATTCCACCGCGATCCGAGAGAACATGCACCGCATCGTCGGTTCCGGTGAAGCCAATCTTGTTGACAATTGGCATTTTGGTGAAGGAAATGGTTCTACCCTTGGTGAATCCCATGGATACCCTGCGAGTCTCGTCAATACGACCCAGACCATTTCGGGACCATGGATCGTATCAACGATGCCGGCCGGAGCGGGAACGAGTACCTCAGCGTCGTCCTTTACTTCCGGCACCGTGAGTGTCGGACCGGTCGCCATTACAACGACCGAGGCCTATGACACTCCTGTTCAACTAACATCCACAGAGATCTTGGCGAAGCCCAATGTCCTCCCTGGCATTGCTTCATCCCTCATCGGTGACCGGTATTTTATTCTCAATGCATTTGGTGATCCTGGTCTGTATTCCGTGGATCTGACGCTCACCTATGGTCCCGGCATTGTCGATAACAGGGCGAACACGTTTCCGGCCGGAGTGAAACTGTACCGCCGTTCTTCCACCAGCGACGGTGCGTGGACGGAGATCGGTGGTGCGGCGTCCGCATCATCCGGTACGGGATCAATTACCTGGTCCGGTATCACACAAGCCGGACAGTATGCGGCAGTATATGACGAACAGGCTCTGCCCGTCGAACTGGTCTCCTTCACGGCATCACCTGTACGGCTGAACGCCGAATTGCGCTGGAAGACGGCAACAGAAGTGAACAATCATGGTTTCGAGATAGAGCGAAAACATGTTTCAGGTTTCAAGATTCAGGAATCAGGAGGCACAACTTCAACCCTGAAACATGAAACCCCAAACTCGGATTGGACCCGTATCGCTTTCGTTGAAGGAAATGGAAATTCCAATGTTACTCATGAGTATTCGTATACCGACCGTTCCCTCTCTGTGGGCAAGTATTCTTTCCGTTTGAAACAGATCGACCTTAACGGAACATTCTCATACTCATCCGAAGTGGAAGTGACGGTCGGCAGTGTTCCGAATGTGTTCGCATTGGAACAGAACTATCCGAATCCGTTCAATCCATCAACCACGATAGGATTCACGCTTCAGCTCTCAGGAATGACGACACTGAAAGTGTATGATGCGATCGGAAGGGAAGTGGTGACGCTTGCGAATGAGAATCTTGAAGCGGGAGTCTACCATCAACGAACGTTCGACGCCTCTCAATTGTCCAGCGGCATCTATTTCGCCCGGCTTGTGTCCGGCGGAAAAATTCAGGTGAGGAAATTGATGCTGGTAAAGTAATATTCAGAGTACGATCGATACGGCGAATGCGGACGAGCGTCTGCATTCGCCGTTTTTTTATGAATTCAATCTTGCTGAATACCGTGAAATGTCTTATTATAGAATAGAATAACGGACAAAAACGTCTTAATTATCTTCTCTACTATCACCGTCCAGCGCCGTCCTACTCGGAGAACCCCGGTTTTCAACGCACTGTTTCTTGAACTGTATTTGTCACTATCCATCATGTGACGATATCATCACTCACCAATCAATCACTTCGGAGCAGCATGAAACATCTCTACTCGATCTTGGTCGTCTTTCTTCTCGGAACAGCACTGCTTTCAGCTCAGGAAGGTTTGCTGGACGCTTCGTTCAACACAACGGGAAAAGTTGTTACTCCATTCTCCGGATTCAACGCGTATATCTATGGCACTGCTGTGCAGGGTGACGGCAA
>JBMOHT010000211.1:0-6190 GCA_049317705.1 Bacteroidota bacterium
TGTATCGCCGTCCACCGTAATGCGGTTGAAGGAGAGACTGTTCGCTTCAGCGAAAGCTTTCTTCAGCGCGCTGTAGGAGATATTTGCATCCGTGGTGATGAACGCGAGCATTGTCGCCATATTCGGCGCGATCATTCCGGAACCTTTGGCGATGCCGCCGATGCGGACATGCTTGCCGCCGATCTCCAACTCAATAGCATATTCTTTTGGATACGTATCCGTCGTGCAGATCCCTTCCGATGCGGAGTCATTCCCGTCCCGGCTCATCGCTTTCACTGCATCGTAGATACCGAGTGTCAGCTTATCCATCGGAAGGAATTGTCCAATCACACCGGTTGAAGCGACGAGCACCTGGGATTCCTTGATGCCGAGCGCCGATGCTGCGGTGGAAACAGACTGTTTCGCATTCATCATGCCGCGCTCACCGGTGCATGCGTTCGCATTGCCGCTGTTCACGAGGATCGCCTGCGCTGTCTTGGAGCGCTTCAATTGCTTTCTGTCCAGCGTAACGCAAGCGGCGACGGTGGCACTCTGGGTGAAGACTCCCGCGACGTATGCCGGGACCTCAGAATAGATAACGGTGACATCTTTTTTCGATTTCTTGATGCCCGCCCGAACACCTGCAGCGATGAATCCTTGTGGTGCGCAAACACCGTGATGGATGGTCTTATATTTGTGTGTTTTCATAATTAAAAATTTAGATTCCGGAATTTATCCCGGGATGACGGTGATTATGGAATGTCATTCCCGAACGATCCTGTCGGGAATCCATTGAAATTACAATAATGCAATAGTCTCATCATATCCGAACATCAGATTCATGTTTTGAACCGCTTGTCCTGCCGCACCTTTCACAAGATTATCGATCACGGAGTGGAGGATGATCTGATTGTTCCGCTCATACACTTTCCATCCGATGTCGATGAAGTTCGTGAATTGCACATGTTTGATCTCCGGCACCGAATTTCCGATCAATCGGACGAACGGAGCATTCGAATAATGTTTCTTATACGCTGCATCGATCTGTTCCGCGCTGACATTTCCTTTCGGCACAGAATAGATGGACGAATAAATTCCGCGCGTGATCGGAATTAAATGAGGAACGAATGTGATCGTCGCTTTGTGTCCTCCGAAGTCGTGAAGTACGGTCTCGATCTCAGGCGTATGCTGATGGGTCCCGACTTTATATGCTTTCACCGTTTCATTCGCTTCGGTAAAGGAGAGATCCACATTGGAACTCCGTCCCGCACCGGAAACACCGGAGAGCGAACTGATGGTGATACTGTGTGCCTCGATCAGGTCCTCTTTTACGAGCGGAAGGAGCGGAAGAAGCGCACTTGTCACATAGCAGCCCGGATTGGCGACGAGATGGGCGGAATGGATATTCTTTTTGTTCCATTCAGGGAGTCCATACACTGCCTGGGCAAGCTGAGCAGCTGCTTTGTGCTCATGCTTGTAATACTTCGTGTATAATAGAGGATCCTTCAGCCGGAAATCCCCGCCGAGATCGATCACTTTTTTCCCTGCTTCGACCAACGCCGGGACGAAATTCATGGCTTCGCCTGAAGGAAGAGCGATAAAGATGAGGTCATCATGAAGGACCTTCTCCAGCGAATATTCCTCATAGACAAGTGAGGTCCGGGAACGGAAATGCGGATAGAGTTCGTCGACCCGTTTGCCTGCGGAGGAGTTGGCAAATACCTTCGACACTGCGACGGAGGGATGTCCGAGCAGGATCTTGAGAAGTTCTGCTCCGGAATAGCCGGAAGCACCGATAATGGAGATGTTCTTTTTCATTGTTGCATAATTATACGGAAAAATGGATAATTATGCAATTAATTTTCAACCGGCGATACTCAATTAAAACAAACTAATATTTCGTCTTTCTGTTTTTCTTCCGCGGTTTGTGAACAGATGGTTTTGGAGTGGAGATATAGTTTTTCACCGGTTCAGCTATCGCCGGCGGTTGAATCGGACGGACATGGAGGATCTCATTCCGATGAAGGTTCCTAAGCTGTGATCCGCTGGCGGGGAAGATGACGAGCGTCTCATCCAACGCATTCAATGCTTTGACCACATATTCATCCGGAACGGATCCTTCACGGATGACCTCCATGATGATAACGATGTCGCCTTTGAGAAGTCCGAATTCCGGCAGATCTTCCGTCAAGACCGCTTTAGAGTATATGGGTGTATATTTCCTGAGCATATCATTCTTTCATTATTGTCATGAAGTATGTAAAAAGTATTCAGATAAAATAACTCTGTTATTAATGGTCAAACGAGGGAAGCCCTCCAAATCAATTCTTTTGTAACCCCTCCGATTTTTCCGTATCTTCATTCAAATAAAACCAACCTTTTCACTATGTAAGTTTGGAATTTGTCATTTCGAATGTAGGATCTTAACTCAGATGGGCTTTAATTGCGGTATTGTCGGACTTCCGAACGTAGGTAAATCAACTCTTTTCAATGCTATCACCGCCGCCGGAGCGGAAGCAGCCAACTATCCTTTCTGCACGATCGAACCGAACGTCGGTGTGGTTCTTGTTGAAGACGAGCGGATAGACAAACTCGTGAACATCTACGGTTCACAGAAGATCGTCCCATCATCTATCGAATTCGTCGATATCGCCGGACTCGTCAAAGGTGCAAGCAAAGGTGAGGGACTCGGAAATCAGTTCCTTTCCCATATCCGTGATACCGATGCGATCGCACACGTTGTCCGCTGTTTCGATGATCCGAATATCATTCATGTGGATGGCAGCGTCAATCCGAAACGTGATATTGAAGTGATCGAGACCGAACTGATCATTAAGGACATGGACACGATCGAAAAGAAGGTCCGCGATGCTGAACACCGTGCGAAGAACGACAAAAAGGCACGTCCTGAGGCGGACTTCTATAATAGAGTCAAAGAACATCTGTCAACCGGCCGTCTTGCACGGTACGTAACGGTGCATAATGATGAAGAGAAGATGTTCCTGCGTGATATGCATCTGCTGACGAACAAGCCGGTGATGTATGTCTGTAACGTACATGAAAAAGAAATTGCCACCGGAAATAAATACGTGGAAGAAGTGAGAGAGATCGCCGCAAAAGAGGGAGCGAAAGTGGTGATCGTGAGTGCCGCGGTGGAAGCTGAAGTCGCCGAACTGCCGAAAGAAGAACGCGCAGGTTTCTTACAGGAATTGGGATTGAAAGAATCAGGATTGCAGCAGGTGGTAAGAGAAGGAATGGATCTTCTCGGATTGATCACCTTCTTTACTGCCGGACCGAAGGAAGTGCATGCATGGACGCTCCGCAAAGGGGCGATGGGTCCGGAAGCAGCCGGTGTGATCCATACTGATTTTGAAAAAGGATTCATCCGCGCTGAAGTGATGAAATGCGAAGATCTGTTCAGATTGAAGACTGAAGCTGCGGTGAAGAGTGCCGGTCTGCTCCATGTGGAAGGTAAGGAATATGTGATGGAAGACGGGGATATCTGTCATTTCCTGTTCAATGTGTAATACATCTCACACAAAGGCACAAAGTCAGCAGAAAATATTATTTTAAAACTTTGCGTCTTAGCGCCTTTGCGAGAAAAAAAATCATGAAATTTTGTCCAAATTGCCGCACTGAATATACTGACGAAGCGATCTTCTGCGCCGACTGCAACATCCTTGTTGTGGAATCACTGCCGAAGCCTGCTGCGATCAATGAGTGCGATAATTGCGGCGGTTCGGTCGATCTGGATTCGGATTACTGTCCGCAATGCGGAACATTATATGCCGAGGATCAGTATTCGTGCACGAATCATCCCACGGGAGTGGCAACAGGTGTTTGTGTTGTCTGTCAGCAGTTATTCTGCAGCGAATGTCTTACGGAAAAGAACAAGCGATTGTATTGTGCCGAACATGCGGACATTGAATACAAAGAAGGCTGGGCGATGATCTTCTCTTCAGCCGATTTCTATGAAGCGGAGATCATACGCGGAAGTTTGGAAAGCGCCGGCGTCACGGTCCATTCAACGAATACCACGAATATCGGTGTGATGGCGGACGGATTCATGGACAATGCGCTCGGACGGACCATCTTCAAATATCCGATCAAATTATACGTTCCCGCAGATCAATTCCTCACCGCACAGCAGATCCTTTCCGAGGATCATTCCAACGATGAACCCGAAGCTTAAATTCGGCAATGACGGCTGGCGGGCCCTCACCGGTGAGATCTTCAATGAAGAGAATCTTATCCGTGTCGCGGAAGCATTCATCCGCTATCTTGGATCAGAGAACCTCACATCACTTCCTGTCGCCGTCGGATTCGACGGTCGAACAAACTCGAAACAGTACGCTCAAGTCTTTTCAGAAGTCCTCTCTGCCCATGGTATCGCGGTATTCCTTTCTGAAAATATCATTCCTACTCCGGTTCTCTCTTTCACCGTAAAGCATTTGCATTGCGGCGCAGGGATCATGATCACGGCGAGTCATAACCCGTCAACATACAACGGTGTAAAATTCAAAGCAGCGTACGGCGGTCCGTTCATATCGGAAGAGACGAGGAAAGTTGCGTCATTCGTTCAGGATGTTCCCGAGAAGAAGCGTTCGGATGAACGGATCACGAAAATGAATTTCCTCCCGGATTATCTCGCTCAATTGAGGACGGTCATCGATTTTGATGCACTCCGTTCATATGCAGCGGATCCGAAGAATGATCCGAGCGTCATCATCGATTCCATGGGGGGTGCCGGACAGACCATCATCGAGGATATCCTTAATGAACTGGGCTGGAGAGCGCAAACGATCTTCGGCACACCCGAACCGGATTTTTACGGAAGACGGCCGGAACCGATCGAAAAGAATCTGGAACCGCTCTTCTATAATGTGAGTGTGACCGATGCCGTTCTCGGGATCGCTACGGACGGCGATGCCGACAGGTGCGCCGTCTGTTTTGAGGATGGAAAGTGGATTTCGGTGCAGCAGACGATCCTTCTGCTGCTGTGGCATCTGCATCAATACAAGAAAATGAGCGGTGCGGTGATCAAATCCGTACCGGTGACCGATAAGGTGCGTGTGCTGGCGGAAAAATGGCATCTGCCGTATTATGATGTGAATGTGAGTTTCCAGAACATCACGGACATTATGATGAAGACCGATTATCTGATCGGTGTGGAGGAGAGTGCAGGATTCGGAGTGAAAGGACACATCCCGGAACGGGACGGAATCCTTTCCGGATTGCTGTTCTGTGAGATGATCGCCGTCAGCGGGAGATCGCTTCATCAGTTATGGGATGAGATAAAATCGGCTGTCGGTGATCTGCATTATCAGAGACTCGATATTCCTGCGGCATCGTTCGACAGAGTGGAGCTGCTGCATCATTTCGATCATTTCAAACCGTCCAAGAATCTCGAAGAATTCTATGTCGAGAAGGTCTGGAAATTATATGACAAGGATACGATCAACGGAGTGAAGTTCCTGTTCGGGAATTCTCGCTGGTTGCTGGTAAGAGCATCTATGACAGAACCGATCATCAGGATCTATGCTGAAGGGAGAACGGATGATGAGATGAACCGTTTGATCAGTGAAGGGAAGATGCTGATAGGGTTATGAACGTTCGTAAGGAATCAGCAAACGCAAAAAAACTTGCCACAAAGACACTAAGACACAAAATCCCACCAAGGTAATTCAAACATTAGTGTATCGTATTTCTTCCAACATTTGTGTCTTTGTGCCTTTGTGGCGTAAAGCTAAAGAGTTTACGCCGCTTTTGTTCTTGAGATCACTTTCTTGATCTCGTATAACGTCCCGCGCTGGGCGGCATCGAATCCGGACTCGTGAATGAGCTGGATACATTCTTCGGTGTTGGTCTTGTTCACGAATTTTGCTGCGGCGTGAACATTCTCCTCGAGTAGCGTTCCCCCGAAATCATCCGCACCAAAATGCAATGCTATCTGTCCTGTCTTCTTTCCTTCGCTGAACCACGATGCCTGCACATGATCGAAGTTATCCAGATAGATGCGCGAGAATGCGATCATTTCCAGATACCGTTTCGGTGTTGCGTAGGTCGGGATGATCTTCTCCAGCGGAGTATTTCCCGGTTTGAAGCTCC
Source organism: Bacteroidota bacterium (assembly GCA_049317705.1). Classification (GTDB taxonomy): domain Bacteria; phylum Bacteroidota; class Ignavibacteria; order UBA10030; family UBA8401; genus UBA8401. The sequence continues at coordinate 6,088 of JBMOHT010000211.1, forward strand.
ACGGGACGAATGCGGTGAATCCATGATACTCATCCTGCAGCTGACGGATCACTTCAAGATGTTCAACGATATCCTCATCCTTTTCCAGATGACCGTACATCAT
>JBMOHT010000212.1:0-6187 GCA_049317705.1 Bacteroidota bacterium
TCACTTCTGCGCTGATCCCTTCTTTCTGTAATTCTTCCGCCGCTTTCAATGCGACTGCGACCATCTTCGTCCATGCAATGATCGTTACATCGGTTCCTTCACGTTTGATGTCCCCTTTACCGATCGGAATGATATACTCTTCATCCGGCACTTCGCCTTTGATGCCGTACATCAATTCACTTTCCATGAAGATGACGGGATTGTTGTCGCGGATCGCCGCTTTCAGCATTCCCTTTGCATCATATGGTGTGGAGGGTGTCATCACGATCAGCCCGGGAACATGGGCGACCATCGATTCCAACGCCTGCGAGTGCTGCGCACCGAGCATGTGTGCAGGACCATTCGGTCCGCGGAACACGATCGGCATGCTGAACTGACCGGCGGACATATACCGCGCTTTCGCAGCATGGTTCATGATCTGGTCGAATGCAAGAATCGCAAAGTTCCAGGTCATCATTTCAACGATCGGACGCACACCGATGCCGGTCATTGCCGCACCGATACCGATACCGGCGAATCCTGCTTCGGTGATCGGGGTATCGATCACACGCTTGTCGCCGTATTTCTTCCAAAGTCCCTGTGTAACTTTATAAGCACCATTATATTGAGCAACTTCCTCACCCATGATGAAAACGCCCGGATCGCGCTGCATTTCCTCATCGATTGCCTGATTGATTGCTTCACGTATCTGTAAAACTGCCATTGTCGTATTTTCCTTTAGATGGAGGTTGGGATCCGCAGTGATGCGGGCTCCAACGTCTGATTAAAATTATGCGTACACATTTTCATGGAGCATTTCCAGCGGCGGCTGAGGACTTGCATCGGCAAATTCCACCGACTTTTGGACCTCACCTTTGATCTGTTCATCCATTGCTTCGAGATCCGATTCTTTCAGTATACCTTCCGCCACGAGTTCACGGCCGAACGTTTCGATAGGATCGCGTTTCTTATATTCATCGATCTCCTCTTTCGTCCGGTACTGGCCTGGATCGGACATTGAGTGACCGCGGAAGCGGTATGTTCTTGCTTCGATAAACGTCGGAAGACTTTCTTTGCGTGCGCGTTCGATGGCAACGGACATCTCGCGGTACATTTCGATCACGTCCATACCGTTCACAGCACCGCGGGCCATTTCATATCCGGCCGCTTTCTCGAACAGATGCTCGCCGGCCATTGCGCGGGAGATCGCCGTTCCCATCCCGTATCCGTTATTCTCGCAGATGAAAATGACAGGAAGTTTCCACAGTTCCGCCATGTTCAATGTCTCATGGAATACACCCTGGTTCGTGGATGCTTCACCCATGAAGCAGATGGTAACTGAATCCTTCCCCTGATACTTTGTAGCGAATGCAGAACCGGCAGCAAGCGGCGGATGTCCGCCGACGATACCCCAGCCTCCCATGAATCCCTTGGACAGATCATAGAAGTGCATCGAGCCGCCGATACCTTTCGAAACTCCGGTCACTTTGCCGAAGAGTTCAGCCATACAGCCGTTGATGTCCATTCCGCGTGCGATCGCCTGACCGTGATCTCGGTATGCGGTGTAGATATAATCATCTTCACGCAGCGGTGCAATGGCTCCAACGCCGGTCGCTTCCTGTCCGATATACAAATGACAGAAACCGCCGATCTTTCCTTTGCCGTATTCCTGAGCGGCGCGCTCTTCAAAGCGGCGGATCATCAGCATGTCGCGGTACATCTTTATGAGTTTCTCGTTGGACAAATTAAGATCAGCCCAGCGCGGTTCTTTTGTCTTCTTTTTTTCTTCTTTCATTAGCAAGGGTTCCCTGTGTTAGGTAATCGATTAAGTAAAAATTACACTTGTTGTTCTGCGTGATACGAACTGCGCGTGAGAGGACTCGACTGGACATGTTTGAATCCCATCGCCATTCCCTTTTCGCGGTACATTGCAAATTCATCCGGATGAACATAACGGTCCACCGGAAGATGATTCTTTGTCGGCTGCAGGTATTGACCGATAGTGAAGATATCGCAATTCACTGCACGGAGATCCCCCATCACATTGATCACTTCATCAGCCGTCTCTCCAAGCCCGACCATCAATCCTGTCTTGGTTGTGAACCCGCGTTCTTTCGCACGCTCAAGCAATTCCAGCGTACGATGATAGTGTGCCTGCGGACGAACGGTGCGGTACAATCTCGGCACTGTCTCTATATTATGGTTCAGAACATCGGGTTGAGCATCGAGCACAATATTCAAGGCATCTTCACTTCCCATGAAATCAGGAATCAGCACTTCAACTTTACAGAGCGGAAGCCGTTTGCGGATCTCCTGGATCGTATTCGCAAAGATGTGTGCACCGCCGTCGAACAATTCGTCCCGGTTCACCGATGTGATGACCGCATGACGAAGATTCATCAATCCAACCGCTTCACCGACACGCCGCGGTTCATCCTCATCCACCAGATGCATCTTCCCCGTCTTCACATTGCAGAAACCGCAGCTGCGTGTGCATGTGTCGCCGAGGATCATGAACGTGGCCGTCCCTGCATTCCAGCACTCACCCATATTCGGACAGCGCGCTTCTTCACAAACGGTGTGGAGCTTCCGGTCATCAATCATATTCTTCAGACGGGAATAGCTTTCGCCCCCCGGAACGCGCGCCTTCAGCCATTCCGGTTTGCGGACGGCACTCTGCTTCGGTTCTTCAACAGCCGGTATTTCCTGTATCACAATTTCCATTATTATATCGCTTGAGTAACGTCAAAATTTTCCAAATAGTAAACAACTTTTTGCATGAACATTCCGCCGAGTGCGCCGTCGATGATGCGGTGGTCGTAAGACATTGAGATATAGACCATTGAACGGATGGCGATCGCATCATCAATAACGACCGGACGTTTTTTTATCGCGCCGACACCGAGGATCGCAACCTGCGGCTGATTGATGATCGGGAAACCGTAGAGATTACCGTATCCTCCCGGATTCGTCACAGTGAACGTCCCTCCGGTCACTTCATCCGGAAGCAATTTTTTGCTGCGGGCGCGTGTTGCAAGATCATTCAATGACCGTGCGATCCCTGCAAGATTCTTCTGTTCCGCATTCTTGATCACGGGAACGATCAATCCATTCTCCAGTGCAACTGCAACGCCGAGATTGACATCCTTGCGGATGATGACGGTATCACCATCCACCGAAGAGTTGAGCATCGGGAAATCTTTGATCGCTTTTACGACTGCTTCAAGAAAGAACGGCGTATAGGTCAAATTGAATCCTTCACGCTTTTCGAACGATGCTTTGTTCTTCTCACGGAATTTCACGATCGGTGTCAGATCAGCTTCAGACAATGAACCGACATGGGCCGATGTGTGCTTACTGCGCACCATGTGCTCAGCGATCGCCTTCCGCATCGTGTCCATCTTGATGATCTCAACTCTGCCTGCAGGATATGTGATCGGTGCGGCAGGTTTGAATGCTGGTGCAGCGGCTACAACCGGAGAAGCAGTATGCAGAACGGGAGCAGTAACGGCACCACCTTTTTTCCTCTGCACGTAAGCAAGGATATCATTCTTTGAAACGCGTCCATTGGAGCCGGTCCCTTGTATCACCTCTAACTCACTCATGCTAACACCTTCGGTGCGTGCAATGTTCAAAACCAATGGAGAATAGAATCTATCGGATGGAACAGTCTCATGCGCTTCATGCTGCTGAATAGGAGCAGGAGTATGAACCTGTGCTGAAGATTTCGATTCACTAACTGGTGCCGGAATTGAGGGTGCAGCAGAAACGACCGCACCGGTTCCTGTAGCGATCTTAGCGATAACGGTATTCACTTTCACTGTGGTCTGTGCAGGGAATAATAATTCAGCAATGATACCTGCGGCCGGAGCAGGAATTTCAGAATCCACTTTGTCCGTACTGATCTCAAGAAGTGTTTCATCTTTTGCGATCTTATCGCCGACCTTCTTATGCCACTTTGCGATCGTACCTTCGGCAATACTCTCTCCCATCTGCGGCATGATCACATCGACCAATGTCCCACCGGAAACGGCAGTTTGAACCTGTTGAGCTGCCGGAGCAGACGGCATCGGTGCCGTTGCTGGTTTCGGAGCATTAGATGCTGGTGCCGGAGCACTCACCGAGGCATTCGCATCGGTATTGATCCGAGCAATGACAGTGTTCACCCCGACGGTGGTCGTTTCCTGGAAAAGCAGTTCCGCGATCACTCCCGCAGCAGGAGCGGGAATTTCAGAGTCCACTTTATCCGTGCTGATCTCGAGCAGTGTCTCATCTTTCGCTACCTTATCCCCGACCTTTTTATGCCACTTGGCGATCGTTCCTTCTGCAATGCTTTCCCCCATCTGGGGCATGATCACATCAACTAATGCCATAATACAACTCTCTCAAAAAATATGATTGAAATATCTATTCACAAATTCTAAATCTTAAAAAGCGGCAAGATCCTGCAGCGCTGTGACGACCTTCTTAGTGTTCGGAAGAAAGAATTCTTCCAGCGTAGGACTGTACGGTGTCGGAGTATCAATGGCACCGATACGTTTTACGGGTGCATCAAGATATTGGAAACAATGCTCAGTGATCAATGCGGACAATTCGCCGCCAATGCCGCCGGTGATATTGTCTTCATGTGCGATAAGCACTTTGCCGGTCTTCCGCACTGAAGAATAGATCAATTCCGTATCCAACGGCATGAGTGTCCGCAGATCGACAACCTCTACGCTTACTCCATGCTCATTCTGCATTATTTCAGCTGCCTCAAGTGCCATATGGACCATCGAGCCATACGTGATCACAGAAATATCCTTTCCTTCACGCTTAACATCACCTTTGCCGATCTCGACGATATAATCACCGTCCGGGACTTCTCCTTTAATATGACGATACAAACGTTTATGTTCGAGATAGAGGACAGGATTATTATCCCGCACCGCTGCCTTCATCAATCCTTTTGCATCATACGGAGTCGATGGAGCTACGATCTTGAATCCGGGCTGATGGAAGAACCATGCTTCAGGATTCCTGGAATGGAACGGTCCGCCATGGATACCGGCACCGCTCGGAAGACGAACGACCATCGGACAAGGGAGATGCCATCGGTAATGTACAGAGGCGGAATTATTCACCAATTGACTGAAACCTGTGGTCACAAAATCGGCGAACTGCATTTCAGCGATAGGACGCATCCCAACGACAGCCGCTCCCGTCGCCGCTCCGAGGATCGCCGTTTCTGCAAGGACGGTATCAACAACACGTTTCTCGCCGAAATGTTGTAGGAATCCTTTGGTCACTTTGAAAGCTCCGCCGAAAGGTCCGATATCCTCCCCCATCAGGAATACTGACGGGTCGCGCTCCATCTCTTCCCACATTCCTTTGGAGATTGCTTCGATATAGGTTATAACTGCCACAGTATATTTCTCTGTCTATAAATGAACAAAAATTAGTTAATCAGCATACACACCAACGGCCGCATCTTCTGCGGGCGGGTATGGAGAATCCACAGCGAATTGAGTAGCATCCTCAAGTTCTGCAAATACTTTCTTTTCGAATTCTTCCTTGATCTTCGGTGTAAGGATTTTTTTTTCCGTCAACACATGTTCGATCCGCATGACCGGATCCTTTTTCTTCCATTCCGCCAGCAATTCTTTCGGGACATATTCCGCACCATCATGAGCCGAGTGACCATGCATCCGCATCGTCACGGATTCGATCAAAGTAGGTCCTTCACCTGCCCGCGCACGTTCAACGGCCTGCTTACATGTTGCATACACAAGTTCCAGATCCGTTCCATCGATCGTAAATCCCGGAATTCCATATCCCTGCGCCCGGTCGGAATACTTCTCCATCGCCTTTTGTTTTGCAACAGGCGTGGAGTATGCGAATTGATTGTTCTCAATGATCAACACTAAAGGAAGTTTCATCACCGATGCCATCGCCAATGATTCATGCACATCACCGACATTGCTGCCACCGTCACCGATATATGTGAGTGCGACGGCATTCTCATCTCTTAACTTGCTCGCTAATGCTACACCGGCTGCCATCGGGATCATTGCACCGAGATGGCTGATGTTCCCGTAGATCCTCAATGCAGGATCAGCATAATGTCCGGTACCATCCCTGCCCTTCGAAAGGGAGTTTCCGCGGCCGAGATGCTGAAGCATCAAATTACGGAGCGTCTGCCCCTTCACAAGATGTGCTCCCATATCGC
>JBMOHT010000213.1:0-6174 GCA_049317705.1 Bacteroidota bacterium
AACGGCCCAGAGCATTTCCCATATATTCCTGTCCGCGATCCACCGGCGGAATGAACACGGCGATCACCGGCGGTATCCTTCCTTCTGCGATCAGATTATCCAGGATCGTCGGAGCGAATGCGAAGTCGATATATTCAAATCCGTCATGGACATAAACGGTCGGAAGATTAGAAAGTGTGTCATATCCCGCCGGTCTGTACACTTTAATGGAACGGCGCGGTATGAGATAATGGTTCAGCGGCGGAGGAATAACCAGCAGCGGTGCGAGGGAGTCGATCACACCATGCTGAATATCGCTTCTATAATAGATGTACGGAGTCGGATTGAATTTCGGCATCTGCACTTCGGAGTGCGGACCGAATCCGCTTGGTGTGATGCGCGGATTCTGCGGATCCGTCCTGAATTTTCCGTTGATGATCAGCTGATAATCAAGCCGGGCATCGGGGGGAGCGGTGAATGTTGAATAGAAGAAGGAGAATTGACCGCACTCGATCTTTTTCAGTGGAACAGCGGTGAGCCATTGCTGAAGATTTCCGATGACGGAGACCGAATCGGCGACTCCGTAGAGAACGAAGTGGATGATGGAATCCTGCTCGACGATGGGAGCGGTCCTTTTCGTATTGAGATACTGCTCGATGATCTTCTTCCGCTGTTCGAGCGGGGACTGTTCCAGCTTTTGGATGACCGATTCGAATGTCTGGGCGGAAAGAAGAGAGATGAATGTGAGAAGGATGAGACTATATTTCATGAATGCAGCTCTTCCACAAATAGTTTTGATGATCATGTTCGGTAAATTTCATTTCGAGTCCTGTTGTTTAGGACGAGAAATCCGAGGTTACAAAATTAATAGGTCAGATTTCTCATCCACCTTTCTTCAAAATGAACGAAGCGGGATTCGAAATGACAACGCTACTTTTCTTATGTTACTTGGAGAACGATCTTCCCGGAACATCGTTGACGAAATGTTCGATGATCTTACGATCCTGCATCGTCACGAATACATCGGTCCCTTCAGGTCCGCCGAAGACGAGATTGCTGCAGTTCTTTCCTTTCAGCGTGATCTCTCGGAGCAGTTCACCGTCCGGTGAAAGAACAGCGATGGTCCCTTTACCGTAGCGTGTAATATAGAGGCAGCCGTTCCGGTCGCACTTCATTCCGTCCATCCCGAAATCATCGAAACGATGGAACAGCGTCTTGTTTGAAACGTTCCCGGCGCCATCGACGGTGTATTTCCACACATTCCGCTGGATGCTTTCGTTCACATAGAGGGTCCGTTCGTCCGGACTCAGTTCGATACCGTTGGTGGTCCCCATGGAATCCTCGAGCAGGTGCGACGAGCCGTCCGGATCGATGCGCCACAATTTTCCCGTATTCGTCTTCCAGTGCGGATCGGAAGCGAAGAGCTGATCGCGCTTGTTGATGCAGAGATCGTTCGGTTGATTGAATGAATCATTATGCGAGAAGACGGTCACCTGTTTGGTGGACATTTCCACTTTCAGCACGTTGTGCATCGGATAATCCGCCAGGAACATATCGCCATTCGAATCGAACTTGATGCTGTTGGCTACACTTCCCGCCGGGAGTTCAACGAACAGCGACGCATTTCCATTGTTGTCCACTGCGCCGATGGTGCCGTTATGATTGAAATTGACGACGTACAGCATTCCGTTCCTGTCGAATGCCGGACCTTCAATACTTCCGGTGAAAAGATTCTCGGCGATGAAATCGTTCGATGCCGGTGCTTCCGATGACCGAAAGACCGAGCAGGACGAAAAAAGAAATGAAAATAATATCAGTGCTATGATTCTCATAGGAGTTGTCCGTTCATACCATTTTCAATATTCAAACGTGAAAGAGGGAGAGTGCTACGGCGGTGGACCATGAGAGCACTTTGAACTCGCCGTCCAGCAGCAGCTGCATCACCTCTGCGCGGGAGAGGATGACGATCTCCTGTTCTTCAAGATCGTCCGCAATGATCTCGCCGACCTGATGTGCTTCGCAGGCGAGGTAGAGGTGAGCGAAACCGTTGCCGTGGTTGCCGTCGCACGGGAATTTTCCGAGAGAGATCCATTGACGCGCTTCATAGCCGAGTTCTTCTCGGAGTTCGCGCTTCGCGCAGGAGAGCGGGTCCTCGTTCGGTTCAAGATATCCGCCGATGGGAGCGAAGGAGATCCCGTCAGCCGCATACTTCGTTTGACGGAAGCAGACGAAGTTCTCGTCCTCATCCTGCACCACCACATTCACATAATCAGGCGAGACGAGCCAGCACCAGTTCTCCAGCACCTTACCGTCCGGCAGTTGGATGGTATGGTCCTCCACCTTCAGCCATTTGCTGTGATCGAGAATGGTCCTGCGTGCGAGTGTCTTCCAGGGTTTCATAGTGGACTCTTGTCGGTGAACGATAACGGATCGCGGTCTGCGGGATAAGATAGATGAAGAGAGCGAAAAATCAAACGAAGAATTTTACGGAACGTTCGCGTACAGCAGTGCGTCGGTGATCATGCCGTCTTTCACCACAGCGCGTTTCAGCCGCGCTTCGAGGGCATAGCCGTTCTTCTCCAGCACACGAGCCGATGCGGGATTCCAGTCGAACACATCGGCATAGATGCGGACGATATCGAAGCGGTCGAATCCGTACGCAGTGACGGCGCCGACCGCTTCGGAGACGATACCGCGTCCCCAGAATTCCTCTCCTAGCCAATAGCCGATCTCCATCGACTTGCGGTAGACATCGTCCTTCGTCACGAGTCCGATGCTTCCCACCGCGACACCGTCCACCGTAATGGCAAACACCGTCTCATGAAGATAAAGCGATGCGTGCTGCACCCAGCGCATGGCATCTCCCTTAGTATACGGATGCGGGAAATGGTCGCGCACGTTGATCCAGATCTTGCGGTTGTTCGCGTGTTTTTCCAGCGACGGTTCGTCGCCGAGTTTCCACGGCCGCAGCACGGAATTGTTGAGACGAAATTCCATCACTTACACCGCAACTTTCACGATCGCTTTTTTCACCGAGGTCATCGGCGGCTGGGGAGCGTGAGCATCTTCGGGGAAGAGGACCGCGAACATATCGGCGGCAAGATGGACCGTGAACAGGGGAGGGTCATTGAAGAATGCGATATCATCCGCGCCGTTATATTCCGCGGCGACATTCTTGCAGGAATCAATATCGTGCCATTCCAGGGGGAAGGAACCATCCACGGCGAGCTGGATGTCGATGTATTTTCTGTGGGTCTCAAGTTTCCGTCGTTCTTTTCCCGTGTGGTCGTTGGCGATGATCAGATAGATGTCGTCGCCTTCAATGTCGGTACGGCCTTCGGGAAGGGAACGGAGATCGGTGGACTTGAGATAATCGAATGCGTGCTTGAAGCTGGAATGCATGTTGAAATATTTTTCTGCCCGTGAGAGATGATCGAGTATCATTGGAGTATTCCTTTCCTGTTTGGAGGAACGAATAGAGTGATTCAGTTGATGCAGCGGTTCGGCAGAAAGGTAGAAGATTATCGGAAAAACAACAAGCAAATGTTACGAAGAAAATTTTTTATGCCACCGCAGATAGGCAATAAAGAAGGGGATCCAGATGAGATCATTGAAGAGATTCGTCCACAACGCCGCGACCGGAATGGTGCCGTTCAGCGTATAATAGAGCCAGCCGATCACACCGAATGATTTTCCCAGCAGACCAAGGAGTGCGAAATAGTGGTTTTTCCGCGGATCGAGTGATACAATATAGAATCCCAATCCATAGATGCCGACGAACATGCCGAGCCCGCTCATCACATAGGAATAGTTGATCTCGGGCAGTCCGAACAAGGTGAAGAACAACTGCGGGAACAGAACAACACCGATACCGACGACGATGTTGTATGCGGCAGCGGTGCGGAACAGATATTTAAAGAATGTTTCGTTCATTATCGCTGCAAAAGTTTGAAGGCGATATTCGGTCCGATCCCCTGATTGTACGCGAGAGTGATCCACAATTTTGCGAGCGATTCGAGCATCTCCGCACTCCGCAGTCCGCCGACATCAACGGCATCGAAGCCGATCTGTTTGGCGAGTTCCGATACGATCTTCTTTGCTTCCGCATCATCCCCGCAGATGAACGCATCGGCGTGAACGGAGCCGAACGTTGTATCAGAAAGATTCCCTGCGCCGATGGTGTTGAATGCTTTCACCACACGGAATCCTTCGAGACGTTTGGCGATCTCCTCTGCTGCGGAGCTTCCCTGCGCAAGCGGCCATTCGGGATTCGGTTTGATGGGATTGGTGCAGTCGATGAGGATCTTTCCGGTCATGCCGACGATCTGGAATGCCACTTCACCGACCGCTTCCCATGGCGTGGCTAGGACGATGATGTCGGATCGAGTCGCGGCCTCCTTCACCGACATGGCTGTCGCTTTGTGATCCGATTCCTCGAGGACCGTCTGCACGCGCGGAGCGAGCGGATTCCTCACGCCGTAGATGATGGAATGTCCTTTCGCGGACCAGATCCTGCCGAGGGTCCCGCCGATATTTCCTGCGCCGATGATGCCGATATTCATAGTGTGCTCCACAATGGTCTTCAATGGAAGGTAAAGAATATTTCTCTATGAGAGGGAAAAAAGTAATTCTCACGGAACACTTGCCAAGTCTTAAAGACTTGGCAAGTGTATTTGTATGATAATGCGTATTACCTTCTAACAAAATAATGTGTAGATTTATCCGAATCAATTCCCATTGCGTGTCATCCGTCACCGCTGAAACCATGAATACTTTCTTCCGATCTTTCCTGCTGACCGTCATTACCGCTTCTGTACTCTCTGCACAGGAACTGCCGCAGCCCGATCCATGCGGATTTCCCGATATCAATTCAATGGAATTCAAACTCGCCGCATCAGGGAACTGGGGATACGGATATGACACACTGAAGTACGATCTGAGTCAGTGGAAACTGAGTCCTTTCGCTGTTGTGGAATCCGTGGGGGTTTCGGTGCAGAACCGGACACTGTTCGTGATCACCATTCAGGATACATCCGCCGATCCGCTCAACAAACGAGTGCGGGTGTGGATGCATGCACGGACGCATCCGGGAGAAGTGCAGGGGACGTGGGTAGTGAACGAGATGATCAAGATGCTGCTGGGGAATACGGAGTTCGCGATGACGATGCGGCAGCGGTACGTGTTCAATATCATGCCGATGTACAATCCGGACGGCGTGGAACTCGGGAATGCCCGTGAGAATGCGAACATGATCGACATTGAGAGCAACTGGAACGCCGCGTCGCCGCAAAAAGAAGTGCTTGTACTGCGGTCGCAGTTCCAAAAATATATGGCGAAGCCGAATCCGATGAAGATGATGCTGAATATTCATTCCGATAATGATTGTCTCCGGTTCTTCGTCTATCACGCTCCCGGCGGAACCACACCGGCATATGCCGCATTGGAACGGAGATTCATCGCGTATGTGCAGAGCGGATTCCCGAATGCCATTCAGCCGTACACGTACTTCGTCAGCTGGACGAGTGCGCCGTCGTTGTCATATCCCGAGAGCTGGTGCTGGGCAAATTACAAAGAGAAGATCATGGCGCTGACGTACGAAGATGCCAATTGCGCATCCGCATCGAAGTTCGACAGTACGGGGAATGCGATCCTTCGCGGTATCGATCTCTATCTGCAGGATACGACCGCGGTGACGTCCGTTTCGTTCGCCACGAACGGACCGGTGCAATATCTGCTCGGACAGAACTATCCCAATCCGTTCAATCCGACGACGACTATCGCGTATGAACTTCCGAATTCCGGAGTTGTCTCATTGAAAGTGTATGATGTGATGGGGCGTGAAGCAGCGGTCCTTGCTGAAGGTGAACAATCCGCCGGTCGACACACGGCACAATTCAGCGGAACATCGTTGAGCAGCGGCATCTATTTCTATCAATTGCGTTTCGGCGGACGGATCGAAACGAAGAGCATGCAGCTGATCAAATAATTGTAGGTCGGATTGTTAATCCGACCTTTTTTATTCTCAAACTACCAAAGCTAGTTAAATAAAAGGATGAAACGTCCCGTCATGGTTCGGCTCGCTTTTTAGAAAATAATGGTGCTCGCTCACCATGGCAATCGGATAAACGTTTCTCCTTACAGTTTTTAAAAACTGATTTTTGAACTATACAGTACAATGTTACAGAGGACGAAGCA
>JBMOHT010000214.1:0-6165 GCA_049317705.1 Bacteroidota bacterium
TGTAGGTCCGGACTCCTGTCCGGACCAGCATTTAACAATAGAACACGGATTCGACGGATCGAACGGATTAACACGGATACGAAATGTAGGTCCGAGCGCCTGCTCGGACCAGCGTTCAAAGAGAATAGAACAAACCAGTCGTCTGATCGAAAGCTTTAAGTAAATATTTTTTCACCACGTTTTTTGTAAAAGACCTCACAGGTTTTGGAAACCTGTGAGGTCTTTTAAATAATATCCATTCGTATTACTTGCGGACAATTTTTTTTTCTTTCCAGCGAACAAAATCACACCATAACATCTTATTATCTGCTGATTTTTTCAACACCATCGAAAATGCCTGTATTTTAAATATGCAAAACGGACTCCGATTTAATTCCTATAAATGCCATTTTGCAGGCCAAAACGAAAGGATTTAACCGATTTTCGTTGGCATGTTTGTTGACGTGTCGTGTACATCATTTTTGTTTGTCTGTACCGATACGCGAAACAACAAAACCTACCCACAAAGGAGTTGGTATCATGGTAGAAAGCAATCAGTCACTCTCCTCACCTGAACCCACAGAACGACCGTTCTCTTCAATGGACCGCAGGACCTTTAACAAACTTATTCTTCAGGCTGCTGCCGCTGTCGGAATTTCCGCGACCGTCGGAACGCAGATCGTAGAAGCGCTGGACAAAGGTATCCGTCCTTCCATCATCTGGCTGCACTTCCAGGAATGCACGGGCTGCACGGAATCGCTGCTCCGCACGTCGCATCCGGATATTGCCGAATTGATCATGGAACATATCTCGCTGGACTACCATGAAACATTGATGGCAGCTGCTGGACACCAGGCGGAGAAATCGCTGCGCGATGCCATGGCGAAGAATAAAGGAAAATATATTTGCGTGGTCGAAGGTGCTATTCCGACAAAAGAAAACGGTAACTTCATGCGCATCGCCGGGAAGACCGGAATCGAGATGCTGAAGGAAGTGACATCGAATGCAGGACTCGTTGTGGCGATCGGTTCATGTGCATCGTGGGGAGGAATTCCTTCCGCTGAGCCGAATCCGACCGGAGCACAAGGTGTCGGTCAAACATTGCTGGGTTCGAAAGTTGTCAATATCCCCGGATGTCCCCCGAATCCATACATCATCCTCGGTATCGTTCTTCAGTTTGCCACAATGGGAACACTTCCCGCACTCGACGGTCAAGGACGTCCGATGGTCGCATACGGCCGCGTGATCCACGATCACTGCCCGCGCCGCGCACATTTTGATGCGGGCCGTTTCGCGAACAAGTTCGGAGATGAAGGACACAAACTCGGTTACTGTCTTTACAAATTAGGATGCAAAGGTCCCTCAACACACGCAAGCTGTTCAACGCAGCACTTCTGCGAAGTGGTTGACGCATGGCCTATCGGACTCGGCGCACCGTGCTTCGGCTGTACGGAAAAAGATATCGCGTTCCGCATTCCGATGTTCTCCACTGTCAACATTGCACGTCCCACACCTCCCGATACATATCCTGAAATTGATGCTTCACAAGGACTCGTCACGCCGATCGCTACCGGTATTGCCGGACTCGTTGCCGGCGGTATGCTCGGCACAAGTTATATCGCTGCAAAGATGATCCGCGAAAAATTCAACATCAATCAATCAGTACCTTCCGCCTCAGCACCGGAACCGGAGAAGAACGAAGGAGGGAAGAAGGATGAAAATTAACCGACGCAAAGCGCTTGGAGCGATGCTCACCGGCACCGCTGCAGTGGCAGGCGTTCAAACAGCAAAAGCTGCGAGTCATAAAAAACTCGAGAACAGCAAAATGGCGGCGATGCTGTACGATACCACCTTGTGTATCGGATGCAAAGCATGCGTCTCCGCCTGCAGTCAGGCGAACGGACTCACACCCGATACCGGTGACTCGAACGGCATGTATCAAATGCCGAAATATCTGAACGACAAGACGAAGAATATCATCAAGCTGTATGTCGATAAAGAATCCGGACTTCGTTCATTCGTGAAAGCGCAATGCATGCACTGCATCGATCCTGCCTGCGTTGCGGCCTGTCCGATGGCGGCGCTTCGAAAGAATGAAGAGAACGGTATCGTGTATTGGGACGGCACAACATGTCTCGGCTGCCGATATTGCCAGATCGCCTGCCCATACAACATCCCGAAATTCGAATGGAGCGAGGTCAATCCGAAGATCGTGAAATGTCAGATGTGCGATCATCGTTTGAAAGAAGGAAAACTTCCCGCCTGCTGCGAAGTTTGCCCGAGACAAGCAGTCATCTACGGAACACGCGAAGAACTCCTGCGCGTCGCCCGAAGACGCATCGCTGAGAATCCCGGAAAATATTACGAAGATAGGATCTACGGTGAATTCGAAGGGGGCGGTACTCAGGTATTGTATCTGACCCACATTGAACCGAAACTGCTCGGACATCTCGTTCCGCTTGATAACCGCTCCATTCCCGAACAGGTAGAGAGCGTGCAGAACACATTGTATATGGGATTCCTCAGTCCGATCGTTGCCTACGCCGCACTCACCACCTACATGAAAAAACGGTGGAACCAGCATGAGGAAGAGGCGAAGCATATCGAAGAACAGACCGGATTAAAGGAGCAATTATGACGGACATTACCTGGGAACGATCTCTCCGCGTTGAAGGCAAGTTGTTCACCAAACCGTTCATTGCGCTTGCCGCTCTCGCCGGCGCTGCATTGCTGCTGACAGTCTACCGCGAATTCGCAGGACTCGGGGCAGTCACAGGATTGAATGACGGTTATTCATGGGGAATGTTCAAGAACTTCAATGTGACAACATTGACCGCACTCGGTTCCGCAGGGTACGCCGTCGGCGTGCTTGTGTGGATCTTGAACCGTCAAAAATATCATGTGATCATGCGGACCTCCGCGCTCATCAGTATTCTTGCTTACACCAGCGGAATGATCGGCATCGGTGCTGATGTCGGCCGTCCGTGGAACATCATCTGGGTGCTGAATCCGATGACATGGAACCGGTATTCCATTCTGTTGGAAGTGCTCATTTGTATGACGGGATATCTTCTGCTCGGACTTCAGACGGAGAATCTTCCGGCATTCGTTGAACGGTTCCTCGAAGGACGCTATCCCGACACGTATAAGAAGAAAGCGGAAAAAGTTCTCTCCGTGATCAAACGTGTCTATCCGTTCGCTATCGCACTTGCATTCATTCTTCCTTCGATGCATCAATCGAGTCTCGGTTCATTGATGATGCTTGCCGGTCCGCGTGTTCATCCGCTCTGGCAGACGCCGATGCTTCCGATCCTCTATCTGCTGATGGCGTACATTCTCGGCTTCGCTGCGATCGTCGGTATTCTGATGATCTCATGCCTGGTCTGGAACCGTCCGCTCGATATGAAGATCCTCAGCCGGCTCGGACAGATCACAGCATACATCTCGCTCATCTGGCTCGGACTGCGCATTGGCGATATCTTCGGCCGCGGACTGCTGCCGCTCGTGTTCAAGTTCGATTCATACAGCATCTTCTTCCTGTTGGAAATGCTGCTGATCAACGTTCCAGCATTCGCCCTGCTGAAGCCAAAATGGCGGAACGATGCCGGTACGCTCTATATTATGCTCGTCATTCTTACGGTCGGCGGACTGCTCTACCGGTATGTTCCGACGACCATCGCATTCATTCCCGGCGACCGGTATTTCTATTTCCCGTCCGTTATGGAACTGATCATGAGCGGCGGCTTTGTCGCACTGGCGATGCTCGGATATCTTTATACTGTGAAATATTATAATATTCTCCCCGTGCCGATGAGTTACTGGTACGCATCACAACCGAAATTATCAACCGAATCTAAA
Organism: Bacteroidota bacterium; assembly: GCA_049317705.1. Taxonomy (GTDB): domain Bacteria; phylum Bacteroidota; class Ignavibacteria; order UBA10030; family UBA8401; genus UBA8401. Next base: position 3,838 of record JBMOHT010000214.1, read on the forward strand.
TCATAAAGGTCCAGTCTATGTCTAAACGAATTGTCATTGATCCTGTTACGCGCATCGAAGGACATCTCCGCATCGATGTGGAAGTGGACAACGGAAAAGTAAAGAACTCGTGGGCATCCGGTACGATGTGGCGCGGAATCGAAAAGATCCTTGTGGACCGTGATCCTCGTGAAGCCTGGATCTTCGCACAGCGTTTCTGCGGCGTCTGCACCACAGTGCATGCCATGGCATCCGTCCGTGCGGTGGAGAATTCTCTGAAACTCGATATTCCGCTCAACGCGCAGTATATCCGCAATATCATCCTTATCGCTCACGCACTGCACGATCATATCGTTCACTTCTATCATCTCTCCGCGTTGGATTATGTTGATGTTGTCTCCGCATTGAAAGGAGATCCGGCACAGACAGCGGCTCTCGCAGAGACACTTTCGCCGTGGACACGCAACAGCAAGAACGAATTCAAAGCGGTGAAAGACAAAGTGACGAATTTCGTCTCGCGCGGAAATCTCGGAATCTTCGCCAACGGCTATTGGGGACATCCCGCGATGCATCTCGATCCGAATGTGAATCTTCTGGCATTGACGCATTATATGCAGGCATTGGAATTCCAACGGATCTCGAATCAAGTCGTTGCAACTCTCGGCAGCAAGACGCCAAACATTCAAAACCTCGCGGTCGGCGGCGTTGCCAACGCCATCAATCTGGACAATCAGCATACGCTGAACATGAGCAAGCTCGCGAACATCAAAGGAATGCTCGATCAGGTGATTCAGTTCGTAGAAGAAGTGTATTTCCCGGACGCTTGCGCCGTTGCGGCGATGTATCCGGAATGGTTCAAATACGGCGGCGGCGTGAAGAACTATCTCGCAGCTCCCGATCTGCCGATCGATGTGAAAGGTTCCAAATATGATCTTCCGGGCGGAATGATCTTCGACGGAAATATGTCCACACTCTATCCGCTGACCAGTCATACGGACAGCCGGCTGATCAACGGAATCACCGAAGGAGTCTCGCATTCATACTACACCGGCGGTGCTGACCTTCCCCCGTGGAAAGGTGAAACGAATCCGCAGTACTCTGAATGGGCGGATAATGGAAAATACAGCTGGGTAAAATCGCCCCGCTTTGAAGGACGTCCGATGCAGGTCGGTCCGCTCGCGCAGGTGCTCGTCGGCTATCAGGGAAAACACGCGCTCACGCAGAAATGGACGAACAAAGCGCTCGGCATCATCAATTCGCTGTCGCATAAAGGGATCACGGTGAACGATCTGCAGTCAACGATGGGACGCATGGTCTCGCGTGCGATCCGTTCGGCTGTGATCGCAGAACTTGCCGTGAAACATTGGCAGCTGCTCGTTGATAATATCGCCAGCGGCGATACCACCATCTATAATGAACCGGTATTCCCCGTCGGCGAAATTCAGGGTGTCGGATTCCACGAAGCTCCGCGCGGTGCGCTGAGCCATTGGGCTGTCATCCGCGACGGAAAGATCGCGAACTATCAGGCGGTCGTTCCCACAACATGGAACGCCGGTCCGCGCGACGAAAAGAATCAGAAGGGTCCGTACGAAGCATCGCTCATCGACAATCCGGTTGCCGATCCCGAAAAACCGCTCGAAGTATTGCGGACGGTCCATTCGTTCGATCCGTGTCTTGCATGCGCAGTCCACACTGTGGATATGAGCGGCAAGACGATCTCTACCGTCCGCACATTGGATGGTCAAATGACGGATTGCGAGGTTTAGGTGAAAGGAAGAACTCTGATCGGAAGTCTCGGCAGTCTGGTGATGGGGGATGACGGCATCGGCACGCGCATCATGCAATTGCTGGAAGAGCGCTGCACATTCCCCGAATCGGTCGATCTGGTCGATATCGGTACACCGGGACTCGGACTAATGTCCTACATTATCGGATACGACAAGGTCATCCTGATCGATGCCGTTCAGGATGACGGCGCACCGGGAGATGTCTCGGTCTATTCCCGCGAAGAGATCCTCACACGTCCTCTTCAGAACAGAGTCAGTCCGCATGACCCGGCTGTGACAGAATCTCTGCTCACCGCCGACATGCTCGGTCAGCCGATCGAGGATGTCTGGCTGATCGGCATCATTCCCGAGAATTGCAAATTGAATACGGAGATGACGCCGACGCTCAACGCGAAGCTGCAGCAGATCTTCGAATATACCGTCGTGACCCTGCGTGAAAAAGGGATCGATGTTCATATCAAAGAAGAACTCGCCGTTTAATATCTCACACAAAGCCACAAAGGTTTATGTAGGTCCGGACTCCTGTCCGGACCATTTTTTTTAAAGTATTTATCGAAAAGGT
>JBMOHT010000215.1:0-6141 GCA_049317705.1 Bacteroidota bacterium
ATCAAGTCCGCCGATGTTGCCGCTGCTTTGCGGACAGCGCTGAATGATTCCAGCTACTCCACCGAAGCGAATGCGCTGACATCATTATCAAAGATCGACTCAACGAATGCCGTTCCGTTCATCAAAGCACGCTATGACGTTTGGTCCTATAGTAATCAGGTGGCAAATGCTGCACTGAACGGCATCGCTCGAGTGGACACCGTTGAAGCGGTGAACGTTGCGATGAAGAAAGTGCAATACGGCGCTGAAGTGCTCGGACGCAACACAGCAATGAGCGTTATGAAGAAATACGGCAAGACACGCAATGATGTGAAATCACTTTGTGCTTCGCTGCTGAATGATAAATCGTATTCAGTAAAATATAATGCGGCGGATTTCCTCGGTGATAACGGGAATGAATCACATCTCGCTGCACTGCAGGTGCTCGCCGACAAGAAGAACGACGGCGCAAGCGGCGCAGCGAAGAAAGCGATCGAGAAGATCAAAGAGCGGACGAAGAAATAGACCTAATAGTTGTTTAGTTGTAGGACACCTTTAAGGTGTCCTACAACTACTAAATATCCTCCGCTTCAATCATATCAACAGAGAGAATTTTATGAGAATATTTTCATTCATCGTTTTCATTATCCCCGCCGTTCTTTTCTCACAATCGTTCGACCAATTCTTCAAGGACAAGACCATGCGTGTGGATTATTTCCACACCGGCACAAAAGGGACGGAGGTCTTCGCCCTTGATAAGATCTATGACGAAGGAATCTGGTCCGGCAGCAAGACGCAGCTGCTGGACAATCTGAACTACGGCGAATACATGCTCCGCATCTTCGACACACAGAGCGGCGCGATGATCTATTCCCGCGGATACTCCAGCATGTTCAACGAATGGCACTCCACGGATGAAGCGCTCGCCGGAGTGATGAAGACATTCCATGAAACGGTCAGAATTCCTTTCCCAAAGAATAAAATCCAGATGACCATCTCACGCCGCGATAAGCAGATGATCTTCCATGAGATGTTCTCAACCGTGATCGATCCCAACAACACATCGCTCGTGAACACGCAGAAACGGACCGCGCAGTTCAAGTCCGTAAAGCTGATCGACAACGGCGCATCGGATAAGAAAGTGGACCTGCTCATTCTCGGGGACGGATACTCGAAAGCAGATATGCAGAAGTTCCGCGACGATGCGAAACATTATTCCGATGTCTTCTTCGGTACTTCGCCATTCAAGGAACGGAAAAAGGATTTCAACGTTTGGACCGTCGAAGTGGAATCCAAAGAGAGCGGAATCGATAAACCAAGCAAGAATGAATGGAAAGAGAACGCGCTCGGAACGATGTACGACACATTCGGCAGTGCACGCTACGTGCTCACCGAAGAGAACCGCACGCTGCGAGACATTGCTGGACAAGTGCCCTATGATGCCATCGCGATTCTGGTGAACGACAATCGGTATGGAGGCGGCGGCATATACAATCTGTATACGACCTGTTTCACTGTCTCCGACATTAAAGGGATGGAATGGCAGATGGATTATGTGTTCGTCCACGAACTCGGTCATTCGTTTGCTGGACTCGGCGATGAGTATTATACATCGTCAGTTTCATACAACGATTTCTATCAAGCCGGCGTGGAACCGTGGGAACCGAACCTGACCGCCGCAACGAACCGCGAGACTTTGAAATGGAAAGCGCTAGTAACACCATCCATGTCCGTCCCCACCCCGTGGAGAAAAGCGGAATACGATTCCATCGAAGCACTTCGCGGAAAACTGGACCGTCTCGCACCGGATTATTACACGAAACGCCAGCCGCTGTATGATGCGGAACAAGCCATCATTAAGGATCCGGCTTTGAAGGGAGTCGTCGGAACATTCGAAGGAGCGGGATATGTCTCCAAAGGGATCTACCGTCCTTCACTGGACTGCCGCATGTTCTCGCTCAGTCTTGTCGGATTCGATCCCGTCTGCTCCGCAGCCATTGAGCGCGTGATCGATTCGTATGTAAAATAGTTCTTCAGAAATAGAACACGCCTGCCTGCACCAACGGTGTCGCTTTGCGACCGGCAGGCAGGGAAAACGCGGATCGGACGGATGTACACGGATAGATGATTATCATTATTGAACCGTTCGCTGTAAGCGAACGGTTCAATTTTCAATGACGTTTTTATCCGTGTTGATTATTTCTTTCCGTGTCATCCGTGTTCTATTAAACGAACGCTGATATGGATTCTGGTTTCCATCTTGCCAAATGGTATCTGGACTGCATCGCCGAGGACGGCACAACGGTCATCGGTTACGCTGCCCGTCTTTCGTGGAAACAATTCTCGCTGCATTACGCATCACTGCTCCGGTGCGGACCGGACAGAACACCGGACACTTCCACCTCCCTTTTTGCCTCCGATTTCCCAGTACAGAATAATGATACTATCGAATGGTCCTGCAAAGGACTGAGCGTGCGAGGCGCATGGAAACAAAAATTAACTCCCGTCGAACGAACGCTGCTGCAGAACGAGCTCGGCTTCATCCGCTGGACTTGTCATATGCCCGGTGCAGAAGCGGCGGTGACTGTCGGAAATGAAACGGTGCGCGGACTCGGATATGCGGAATTCCTTGAGATGACCATCCCGCCGTGGAAACTGCCGATCGACGAACTGCGGTGGGGACGCTTCGTCTCTCCCACGGACTCTCTTGTGTGGATCGATTGGAAAGGATCACATCCATTGGAACTTGTCCTCCATAATGGTTCGGTCATTGACTGCAGCATGATCAATGACTCAATGATCCGATCGACCGATGGATCAATGGTGTTCTCGATGGACCGCTCAACGGTCATCCGCAGCGGCGCTCTGATCAATACCGCGTTGAAAAGAATTCCGCTGATCGAATCGGTCGTCCCGAAGAATATTGTACTGACGGACGAATGCAAGTGGCTCAGCAGAAGCATGCTGCAGAACAACGGACAGACAACAACCGGATTTTCGATTCACGAGATCGTGAGGTTCGTATGAAACTATCATCACGCATTGGAAAAATTCTCTACGGAAGCATATTCATCGTTCTCCTTCCCCTGCTGCTCATCTTCTGGGCAAAGGAGACTGCATGGTTCATCACGCTTCCCGTGAACTTTCCGTTGGAACTTGCATTCGTTCTTCTGTTCGCCGGTTCGTTCCTGATGATGTCGGGCATGACGTCGCTCGTCCTGCTCGGACACGGCATGCCGATGAACGCGTATCCTCCACCGCTCTTCGTCCGCGATGCGGTCTACCGATATCTCTCGCATCCCATCTATATCGGATTCTGTCTCATCTGCTTCGGATTCTCCGTCATCACCGGCTCATCGAGCGGCGCATGGCTCGTCACGCCTGCGGTCATGCTCGGCTGCGCCGCGCTCGTGTACGGATTCGAGAAACAGGATCTCGCGGAACGGTTCGGCATCCTTCCGAAACCGCTCATCTCCCTTCCCGCCAATGAAGAACGGTTACCGACACCGTGGGAACGTGCCTCGGTGATCCTGCTCGTATTCATTCCGTGGTTCATCGCGTATGAACTGGTTCTCGTCATCGGTACCGCAGCGGATTCGGTCGACTCGTATTTTCCGTTTGAATATTCCTTGCCGGTCATCGAGTGGACAGAGATCCTGTATGCATCAACATATGTGCTCGTGCTCTCTGTTCCGTTCGCTGCACGCTCATCAAGAATGCTGCGGCTCTTCGCGGTCCGCGGACTGACCGCAACAGTGTTCATCATCGGCTGTTTCCTTGTCATTCCGTTCACTGCAACTCCGCGGCCGTTCATTCCATCGTCCATCTTCGGCGAACTGCTGATGCACGAACGGACATATGACGGTCCTGTCGCGGCGTTCCCGTCATTCCATGTCGTGTGGGCATTCATTGCCGCATCCGCACTGGCACAGACATTTCCCCGGCGGAGAACAATGCTGATGCTTCTCGCTTTTGCCATATCGTTCAGCTGCGTCTCGACCGGAATGCATTCTCTTCTTGATGTCTTCGGAGGGATCATTACCGCGCTCGGTGTCCTGCGCATGCGAACGGTGTGGAACATGCTTCGAAGTATTTCAGAGCGTATCGCAAATTCGTGGAAGGAATGGTATATCGGCAGTATCCGTGTGATCAATCACGGAGCGTACGCCGGGGCAGGTACATTCGCCGGACTGAGCATCATCGGGTATCTGCTTGGTACGGATGCGATCATTGCAACCATGATCGTCGCATTCAGTTCACTCATTTGTGCTGCATTGTGGGCTCAGTTCATTGAAGGCTCACCGGCACTGCTTCGTCCATATGGATATTACGGCGGTCTCATCGGAGGAATGTTCGGATGTGTGATCGGACATTTCACCGGAACGAATATCTGGCTCCTCTTTGCAGCATTCGGTACGGCAGGACCGCTCATTCAAGCCGCAGGACGCCTCCGCTGCCTGGTGCAGGGATGCTGTCATGGTCACCGTTCGAACGATGTCGTCGGCATTCGGTACACACATCCGCGCAGCCGCGTTGTCCGTCTTGCCGGACTGATGGATATTTCCATTCATCCCACTCCGCTCTATTCTATTCTGTGGAATATTGTCACCGGTGTTGTCCTTGCGCGGTTCTGGTCCCTGGCGCTTCCGCCGACATTCATTGCAGGAATGTATCTCATCCTGAACGGAATGGGACGTTTTGTTGAGGAATCGTTCCGCGGTGAACCGCAGACTCCGATCCTCGGCAAACTCCGGCTCTATCAATTGATGGCCATCTTCAGCGTTCTCTCCGGAATCATCTTTACGATGATCAAGACCGACATTTCTCTTCCCGCGGCACATTTCAACTGGACTTCGATCCTCGCAGCAGGTATCTTTGGTCTGTTCACCTGGTTCGCACTGGGTGTTGATTTCCCGAACTCCAATAAGCGCTTCGCGCGGTTGGTATAGGATTGTAGCCACAAAAAATTATTGCAGGGACGGATGACTATCCGTCCCCATGCTTCATAGTTGAATATTTTTTCATCATCAAAGGGATACCGCATGTATCGCTCCGTAGCATTTATTGTTCTCTTAGTCACAGTATTCATTTCGCTGACAGCGCAGAAGAAACAGGCTGTTCCGCCCGAAAAACCTTCAATGCAGAATCCTCTGCTCGCTACAATGAAAGCACGCAGCATCGGTCCGGCGATCATGGGAGGACGTGTATCGGATATCGCGTTCGATCCGAAGGATATTGCGACGTTCTACGTTGCTCTCGGGACCGGCGGTGTGATGAAGAGTGACGATAATGGAGCATCATTCTCCGCCATCTTCGAAAAAGAAGAGGTTGCGGCGGTCGGCGCCGTTGCAGTATCACCGATGAAGAATAAATTCGTCTGGGTCGGCACCGGCGAAGCGAATGACCGGAACAGCACCAGCTGGGGTAACGGTGTGTATCTGTCGTCGGACGGCGGCGGCTCATGGAAGAATGTCGGACTGAGAGAGAGTAAATCGATCGCACGCATCGTCCTTCATCCCCGCGACACGAACACTGCTTATGTCGCCGCGATGGGCGATCTGTGGAATCTCGGCGGCGAACGCGGTCTTTACAAAACAACGGATGCCGGAAAATCGTGGCAGCTCGTTCTCGGCGCACCGGCACCGAACAATACCAAAGTCGGATGCGGCGACGTAATGATCGATACGACGAATCCGAATATTGTCTACGCGGCATTGTACGGCAGACAACGGACTCCGTGGTCATTCACATACGGTCCTTCGCTGACGGATGGAAAGGATGCCGGCGGTATCTTCAAATCCACTGACGGCGGAACGACATGGAAGAAACTCGAGAACGGCTTGCCAAAAATGACTGGACGCATCGGTCTCTCCATCTATCAAAAGAATCCGAATATCCTTTATTCCGTGGTGCAGAGTGATGACGGCGGAACAAGCAACATCGATGATGTCAAAAGCAAGAACGGCGGTGTGTTCATGTCATCGAATGCCGGCGAAACATGGTCGCGCGTGAATCCACTGAATCCGCGTCCCTTCTATTTCAGTCAGATCCGCATCGATCCATCCGATTCTTCCCGCATCTATATTCTCGGATTCATACTGCATGTATCGCTGGACGGCGGCAAAACATTCCGCGAGGATTATTTCAAAGGTGTGCATGCAG
>JBMOHT010000216.1:0-6050 GCA_049317705.1 Bacteroidota bacterium
TAATTTTTACCCTTGAAAGAGTGCGAAGCGAGCTAAAAAATAATTGATAATGGAGTATGGAGAACAGTTGCGTTTGTGGAAGTTAGTGAAATGTTAAGACTGCCGGCGTCGATGTTTTCTGATAAATGTGCATCGGGTAATATATCATGGCGTGTGAACCAGCACGACCTCAGTGAATTTAGGGACCGAAGTACCGCCTTGATGCATTGCTCGGTGAGAACAAACCGAATCAGTTCAATCTGGCGACAATGCTCAATTATCAATTAACAATGAACAGTCAATTATCACTGAAGATCTACGATGCACTCGGCAGAGAAGTCTCGACGCTTGTGAACGAAGTGAAGGATGCGGGATATTATTCTGTCCAGTTCGACGGCACAAAATTATCCAGCGGTATCTATTTCGCGCGGCTTACATCGAACGGGAGAACGCAGATCCGAAAATTGCAGCTGATGAAGTGACCCATCCGCAAACGCTGCATCAAATCATCGCCAGGAACAACGACAAGCCTTCTTCGGAAGGCTTGTTTGTTTTGGTGAGATGACGTGAAAATAAGAAAAGCGGTGGTAATCTTTTGTCTACAAAATTTGTCCGAGGTCAAAATTTGTTGACAAAAAAACATTTGCACGATCTTCCTATCATCATTCTATAAGGAAAATGACCTTTTCCCGTCATAAAATTAGTGGCACGGTGATTGGATTTATGTAATGAAATAGAGCAGGGGCCTGCCGTAATACAAAATACAGCCGAAATAAAAATCAGACAATGGTGCTTGCAGAGAGATCGACCCAATGGTTGTTCTCAGCAGAATTCAACTTTTCAAGAAACATGTTCTATGGTCACAAATCAATCATTCATCTACAGGAGAAATGCATGAAAATATCTTGGTACGGTTTGTCTGTATTGTTCTTTCTTTTACTCGGCAGTACGGCGGTATTTGCCCAGACATCATACGTGAGCGCTGCTTCCGGGAACTGGAACACGGCAGCAACCTGGACGCCGAATGGTGTGCCGGGTTCTGCTGATAATGTGACGGTCTCTGCTGCGCATACCATCAGTATCGACCTGAATGCATCGGTCAATAATCTCTCGTTTGCAGCCTCAACAAGTAAACTCAATTTCAATGTTGCAAGTAAGACGCTGTCAGTCTACGGCAACATCACCGGAGTCAGTGCCAGCGATGATTATGTCACTGCCGCCAACGGTTCCAATGCATCCGGAACCAAACTGATCATCACGGGAAGCGCCGCTCAGACGATCACCTTGGTGGGAGGCAGTACCAACTGGCCGGACCTTGAAGTGAATAAGAGCAGCGGCACTCTGACGCTTACACAGAATACCCGTGTGGACGGGAACCTGATCATTACGGCAGGAACGGTCGATTGTGCCACAAAAGTATTCTCCATGTCTCCCGCCAGTACGGTCTCGGTGGCATCGGGTGCTACACTTTCCAACGTGGGCAGATTTGCGACCACAACGTCAGGAACAACAGCGATCGGCTCATTGACGGTGGATGGAACGATATCAGGTGGTAATTTCTATCTCGGCACGCTCACCGTGAACAACGGTGGTGTCCTGGATATGAATGCAGCAACGACCGGTTTCAGTGCAACGAATCCCACGACCATGACATGCAACTCCGGCAGCACGGTAAAATACACTGCTTCGGGTGCACAAACGGGACGATTCGTGAACTATTATCATTTGGAACTCTCCGGAACGTTGAACAAAACAATCAGCGCGGTCGGCAGCATCACCATCGGCGGTAATCTGACAATGGCCGGGTCCGCCGTATTGTTGACGGGAGGAACCGTGGTTGTCAGCGGAACGACAAGTTTTGCAGGAACCTCCGGCTATCAGATCAATGCAAGCAATTCCGTTACCTTCAACGGAAATGTCACTTCATCCAGTATCACAAACGGTGCGATACGCTATGGCGGTGATACCACAACAACTCCCACGGCAACATTCAACGGTGATGTTACGACAACCGGCTCGGCTCTTTTCATCAATTCCAACAGCGGAAACCCGACCACGACCGGGAACAGACTCTTTGCTCCGATCATCAATTTTAACGGGAATGTGTATGTGGACGTTGCCAATACATTTATTTCGGTCAGCAGTACTCAGCCGTCCAACCTTAAACTGAATTTCGGCGGAACAAACAAAATATTTTCCATCAGTACCGGAGGTTCGAGCTTGATCAACCTCCGCGGCAATGTTACGTTCACCACCAGCCGCGAGATACAGACGAATGCCGGCACGTATCTGGCGTTGACATTTCGGCCGAATTCTGTTACTCCTGAGTGGACAGTGAAGATCGACAATGGAGTGACACTGACGATCGCATCCGGGGCATCAGTTGCGACAACCACCAGATCGTTCGCCGACGGGACCGGCGCGGGAAATGTTACGGTCAACGGCGAACTGCGCATCGGTCAGGCGGGGGGATGGAATTCGGTCTTCACGAATACAGGAACCAATACGCTCGGCGGTGCATCGACGATTACATATAATGGTTCATCGGCACAGGTGACCGGTTCAACGCTTCCTGCAAGTGTTGCGAATATTTCTTTGAGTAATACTCTCGGCGTTACACTGAGTTCTGCACTTACAGTTACAGGTACAGCAACAGTCGCAACAGGCGTTACGCTGGCAACCGGTGCCAATACGCTGACGAACAGCGGTACGATGGCGGTCAACGGGACATTCCAGATCAGTGAAGGAGGATGGGCAACAGGGAATCCGTTCACCTACGGAGCTGCCGGCAAACTTGTCTTCGCCAATAGCACCAATTATGGGATCAACGACGATCCTCCTTCGTATTGGCCCTCTTCCAATGCTCCATTCGATGTCACCATTCCGGCAGCAGGGGTCACGTTGAATAGTATCAATCGGACGATCGCCGGCACGCTCATCCTCAACGGCGGAGTGGTGAACGGAGATGGGCTTACGCTCAACGGCACGACGCAGATCAACACGGGGGGATATGTGACAGGTTCACCCTCTTACGGCGCAAGTTCCACACTGATCTATAATGTCGGCAGCGGAGGATATACATCTTCCGACGAATGGCCCTCTTCGGATGCTCCTGCAAATGTCACTATCCTGAACGCGACCCCGGTAATTCTTTCCGGATCCAGAACGGTGTCGACTGCCTTGACGCTGACTAGCGGGAAACTTATTCTCGGTTCAAACAATCTTACTGTTCCAACCATCAGCGGAGCTTCAGCATCTGCATACGTTGTCGCAATTGGTTCCGGCGAACTGAGAAGAACAGTTTCAAGCACCGGTTCGGTCTCGTTACCGATCGGCGATGCATCCAACTATACTCCTGCAGTGATCAGTATTACCGCTGCCGACGGATTCTCTTCCGCATATATCGGCGGACGAGTGACTGCATCGAAACACGGCAGCAATTCCAGCACGACGGATTATCTGAACCGTTATTGGTCCATCAGTGGGAATGGAATCACTGTGCCGGTATATAATGTTTCATTGAACTATGTCGACACCGACATCGCAGGGACCGAAGGGAATATCTATCTCGGCAAGTATGACAGCGGTTGGATCCTTGCAAATGCTGCAGATGTAGCGTCCAATACTATTTCCGGTACGGGATTCACTGCTTTCTCGGATTTCACCGGCGGTGAGAACAGCGTTATGCCGGTCGAACTTTCGTCATTCAGTGCGGCAAGTAAAGGAAATACAGTCGAGCTCAAATGGAATACTGCAACAGAACTGAACAATCACGGATTCGATGTTGAACGGAGATCCGCCTCAAATGAACTCTCGCCGGCGAACAACTGGACGAAAGTTTCATTCATTCCCGGGACGGGATCCACGAACACAGCGTCATCCTACAGTTATACCGATGTGATTTCGGTGAATGGAAAGTATTCGTATCGGTTGAAACAGATCGATAATAATGGCGCCGGCACCTACAGCATGATCGTGGAGGCGAATGTCATCGCAGTGCCGGATGCATATACCATTTCGCAGAACTTTCCGAATCCATTCAACCCGTCTACAAGCATCAACTTCACAGTGAAACAGACCGAACATGCTTCAGTGAAAGTGTTTGATATTACCGGACGCGATGTCGCAACGTTGTTCAATGATGTTGCGCAGAACGGACAATTATACACGGTACAATTCAATGCAAGCCGCTTTGCGAGCGGAGTATATTTCTACGTGATCAGCACAAAAAATTTCCGCAGTGTGAAGAGGATGATGTTGTTGAAATAATTGCCGCAATTCCCGTTCCCATGGTCATCATGGGGACGGGGAACCCGGAGACAACGATCAATTATCAATTACCATTGAATGGGCACGTCTCACTGAAGATCTACGATGCGCTCGGCAGAGAAGTGGCAACACTGGTGAACGAAGTGAAAGACGCGGGATATTATTCTGCGCAGTTTGACGGTGCACGATTATCCAGCGGGATCTATTTTACGCGGCTAACATCGGCCGGCAGATCACAGACACGAAAATTGACGCTGATGAAATGATTGGCGCAGAACGTTCTCTTCGTTCTGATATGTTAGCAAGGTTTCCATTGTACCGAACTGGTTGTTTCACTTCGGGCTGATCGAAGGGATACGAGCCGTAATTTATTCAACCATCAAGAGGAGTGTTTCATGAAACATCTACAGTGGTGTATTGTGTTTGTGTTGACAGTAACGGCAACGGCACAATGGTCAAATTATCAAAGTGCGTCGCTTGTGCTGGGCCAAACCGCATTCAATACGTCGGCTACCGGCACGACGGCATCCACATTCGAGTGGCCGCACGGGGTGGCGGTGGATGCGGAGCATTCTAAACTGTATGTATCGGATTTTGACAATTTCAGGATCCTTCGGTTCTCGCTCCCCATTGCTGCATTTATGCCGACAGCAGAGGCGGTGTTCGGACAATCAGACATGATAAGCGGTGCATATCGTCCTGTCAGCTCATCCACGTTCTATCTGCCGAACGGGATCTCTGTCCACAATGGTGATCTGTGGGTTGCTGACGAATTCAACCACCGTGTGCTGAAGTTCTCCTCGGCGTATTCGGCCCCATCCGGCGCCGCGGCTTCACTCGTCATCGGTCAGACGAACTTCACATCATCCGCGAGTACGCTCACTTCCACAGGATTGCAATCTCCGTCGGATATTACCTTCGACGGCGGCAACAATCTCTGGGTGGCGGACTGGAAGAATAACCGTGTATTGTGTTATGGACCTGAATCGCTGCTGATGAACGGCTCGCCCGCAACAAAAGTGCTCGGACAATCTTCGTTCACGCAATCGGTCAATGCCCGCTCGGCAGCAGGAATGTACCATCCTTCAAGTGTCAGATTCTTCGGAACGACACTCTGGGTGTATGACGTCGGAAATGGACGAGTGCTCCGCTTCGACAATGTTGCACTGAAACCGAACGGCAGTTCCGCCGATGGTGTGTTGGGACAGGCAAATTTTACGGCATTCGATTCGACCCACAATCAATCCACAATGGCGCATAATTATATGAACGAATCTTGGCTCTGTACGGATAATGCCGGCAGACTGTATGTCTCCGACAGGTTCAATTGCCGTATTCTTATTTTTAACAACGCCGCTGCAAAGGCGAATGGAGCGGATGCCGATTATCTATTGGGGCAGCCATCGTTCACCGAAGTAATGGAACACTGCACGCAGTCCGGACTCGATTTTCCGTGCGCCGTTGCCGTGGATAATATCCATAACACACTGTATGTTGCCGACGGTACCAACAGCCGTGTGATGGTCTTTACTGCGTTGGCGCCGCTCACTGTATCGTCGGCCCGTCCGCTGGCCCCGGAGGAATTCATCCTCGAACAGAACTATCCCAATCCGTTCAATCCAACAACAGTGATCGGTTATCAACTGTCAGCAAGCGGCGTTACAACTTTAAAAATCTATGATGCGCTCTGCAGAGATGTTGCCACACTGGTAAATGAAGTGAAAGAAGCGGGAACATATTCTCAGCAGTTCGACGGCACACGGCTCTCCAGCGGAATGTATTTTGCCCGGCTCACATCGAAC
>JBMOHT010000217.1:0-5972 GCA_049317705.1 Bacteroidota bacterium
GTTTTTGGAAGAACCGTTCGGGACGGATCCGATCGAAGGTAGAGAATGTTTCATCTTCGGAATATCCGGAACAGAGAAGGACCTTAACGTTCGGATTCAGAGCGTACAATCGTTCGAAGGCCGTTTTTCCGTTCATCCGCGGCATGGAATAATCCAGGATCACCATGGAGATCTCTTCTGAATACTTTTTATAGAACTCGATCCCTTCCATCGGATCGACCGTGCCCATCATGGTGAACTGAGTATCGGAAAAGATATCCTGAACAAGTTCGATCACGGATTGATCATCATCGATCACCAGGATCGTCCTCTTCTCTCCGGGCAGGAACGTGCGCACATTCTTCTTCGGTTCCGCCGGGAGCTGCTGAATGTTCTGTAGCGGAAGGAGCACTTCGAACCGCGACCCTTTTCCCTCTTCACTCTGAATATGGATACTGCCCGAATGTCCCCGAATGATCCCGAGTACGGCGGCAAGTCCGAGTCCACGTCCCGTAAATTTCGTCGTAAAGAATGGATCGAAGATCCGTGAGAGGGTCTCTTTACTGATACCGCATCCTGTATCGATCACCTGAAGCAGTGCATAGCTGCCGGGAGCGAGCGGCTGATCCCCGATCCCGCGATGGTCCATCTCCGATGCCGTGACTATCCTCTCGGATGTCCGTATCGTTATGGAACCCTGTTCCGTGCCGATCGCCTCACCGGCATTGATGATCAGGTTCATGATCACCTGCTGGATCTGTCCGGCATCCCCTTTGATCGACAGCGGATGCGGACAGAGGTCGAATACCATCCGTGCATTCTTCGGAATGGAAAGCTCAAGCATCTGAACGTTGTCGTTCACCAATACATTCAGATCGATCGCTGTCGGAAAGAATTTTCCCTTGCCGGAATATGCGAGCAGCTGACGGGTAAGACTTGCTGCACGCTCGGACGCCTTGATGGCTTTGGATATATTCTCCACCGCAGGACTCTCCTTCGGCATTTTACTCAATGCGATGGAGGATTGTCCGAGAATTGCTACCAGCAGATTGTTGAAATCATGGGCGATGCCTCCGGCGAGTGTTCCGATGCTTTCCAGTTTCTGTGCATGACGGAGTGATTCTTCTGACTGTTTACGTTCCGTCAGATCGATATCGATACAAAATAACTCCTGAGGTTTACCCGGTATCTTGACAATGGTGTGACTCGAGAAGACCGATACATGTGTGCCGTCCTTGCGGACGAGGGACAATTCGGATGATGCGATCGGCTCTCCGGTCTCCGCCATCATGGTCATTGCTTCGCGGATCGGCTGCTGCATCTCTTCCGGAATGATAAGGTCCATAAGATTCCGGCCGATCGCCTCCTGTTCCGTGTATCCGTATAGTCGCTCCGAAGCACGGTTCCAGTACTGCACCGTTCCGTCCGGAGCATATCCCTGCACCGCAACGGTCTGAACATCCTGCAGGATCCTTTTGAACCGCAGTTCGCTTTCCCGCAGGATGCGTTCTGCATTCCTTCGGTAGGTCACATCAAAAAAAGTAACAACGGCCTGAAGCACTGCACCGGATTTGTCTTGTACCTTATGGGCGTTACACTGCACCCATATTGGATCTTCATTGCGGGATGATATAATTCCCAGTATCTGTTCCTGATTGAATTTTTCCGAATGCAGCACCTGATTCACAGGATAATCATCGATCGGCAGCCGCTCCCCGTTCTCGCGGACAAAATGCCAGGCGGGGTCGATCGCTGTTTTCCCGTACATTTGGTCCAGACTCAATCCCAGCAATTGTGAAGCACGTTCATTGCAGAAAATGATCCGGGTATCAGGTGCATGTGCAACGACCCCGATATCGATATTCTCAACAAGAGAGCGGTATTTGTTCTCGCTTTCACGCAGATGTTCTTCAGCCTGTTTCCGTTCGGTGATATCCTGTATCGTGCCGGCAAGACGGACAGGTTTTCCAGTCGTGTCATTCTCCAATTCACCGATCCCATGAACCCAGCATTCATGCCGGGTGATCAGGTTGATGATCCTATACTCAATATTGAACCGTTGTTTCTTTCCGAGAACGTCTTCGATAAAATGGTTCGTCACAGCAGGTCTGTCATCAGGATGAATAACGTTGAGCCAGTCATCAATATGATGTTCTTCCCCCGGCGTCAGCCCCAGTATCAACTCAAGCCTTTCCGAACTGCTCCATGTAGAATGTTCGATCTCGAACGCAAAACTGCCGATGCCCGAAGCTTCCTGTGAGGATTTAAGCATCCGTTCACTCTCCTTCAGATCGCGCATCACTTTCATGCTCTCCGTATTATCGCGCAGTGACGTAACGCGAACCTCCCTGCCGAGGTATTTCATCATCTTACCGTGGAGCGTGCAGGGGAACGTTGTTCCGTCCTTGCGGAGTGCCGTCGCTTCATACGGAAGTTCATAGCCAGACAGGATATTCTTCATCACCATCTCGCGGTCCTCTGAGGCGATCCACTCAATATCAGGCCTGCCGATCGCTTCTTCGGAAGTATACCCGAACATCTTTTCCGCCATTGCATTTTGTTCGATGCAGACACCTCGCTCGGAGAGGAAGATCGATTCGAACGCGGCATCACTTAGTCCTCGGTATTTTTCCCTGCTCTCTTCCAGTGCATCCTCGGCCTTCTTCCGATCGGTGATATCACGGACGATGAGCTGTACAGCGGGGGTTCGATCAAAGACAATGGGGATCGATTTCACTTCGACATCCACTATGGTCCCGTCGAACCGGATGAACCGTTCATTGACGATCGGCAGCGCCTTCCCCTCACGGACACTCTGTCTCATCCGCTGCACGACCACCTCAAGATAATCGGGATGGATGAATTCCATGACCGATTTTCCCATCAGATCGGATTCACTCGTCGCCCTCATCAGCGTAAGGCACGCTTTGTTGATATACACGATCTTGCCGCCGACATGGATCGCGATCGCATCCGGTGATTCTTCCACCAACGCTCGGTATTTTCCTTCGCTTTCCTTAAGCTCGTTTTCCGTTTTTTTAAATACGGTGTTATCGATCGTATATCCTGCGATGATGGACCTGTCCCCTATAACGATCGGATATTTGAACGTCGTATAGTTGTGTCCATTCAATTCTTCTTCCAAACGAATGAAGGATCCGCTCTTGATCACATCCCGGTCATCCGCATTGATCTTTTCTGCAAATTCTTTTGGGAACACTTCGCTCATCCGTTTTCCGATCATGGAATCGCTGCTGACACCGACCATATCAACGAAATTGTCACTGCAGTACAGCGTTACACTTTCGTCCTGCTGTATCTCTTTGATATACGTGTAAATGGGTGAATGACTGATGAAAGTGTTCAAGAGAAGGTCATTCTCTTTCAGTTTCTCTTCGGCCGGTATGTGTGCCTTGATATCGCGGTAAATGAAGATGAACAGAAAGAACAAGAGGAATGAAAGATCCAGCAGGATCGACACGATAGGCGACAGCGGTTCGACAAATTCGAACAATACCCGTTCGGATGATTCACGGACGATAATGAAGAAGAGAACGACCAGCATGAACCGGCGAAGGAGGTAGCTCGCCGATAGTATTTTCCCTGTCTTCATGCCGCAGATGTGTTAGTGAGTGAGTGATGGGGCATTTGAATCCAATTGAGCGGATGTGTTGCTCCCCTGTCGATCGCAACGCTTCAGTGCAAGGTATGGAAGCAGATGTTCAACTGCAATACTTCGCTGGTCCATATTTTGTTCCGGATTCATCAATATTCGGACAATCAAGTCTGATTTATTCCCCGCATCATGACCATCCAAACCGCTTAAAAAAAAAGCCGCATCCCGAATGAATTCAGAATGCGGCCGCTGTGTTCACGTTATGCACGAACTGCTTACTTGATCATCACCATTTTTTTCACTTCGGTGAAGCGTTTGTTTTGCGGACCATTGGCTTCGATCCTGTAGATATATACTCCCGATGACACTTTACGGTCCGATTCATCAATGCCGTTCCATACCATACTGTAATAGCCGGCGGATTGGACTTCGTTCACCAGCGTACGAACGATCTGACCGAGCATATTATAGATCACGATCTTCACTGAACCGTCTTCCGGCAGCTGATAGTTGATGGTCGTGGAAGGATTGAACGGATTCGGATAGTTCTGCTCCAGTTTATATGTGGTCGGCAGCTGAGCAAGATCATGCACGTTCAGCGTAATGCCGCCGATATCGTCTGTATGATCCGTCTCGTTCAGAATGAATTTCTTCATGGTGAACAGCACGGCATTCTTCGGATAGTTCGGGACCTTCAACCGGAAGGTGAATTTGACAATATCTCCTGCCGATGTCAGAGGTGTTACTCCTGCAAGTGCCATTTTCGCCATTCCATCCGGGAAGCGGTACGCAATGGACATACTGTCCGTCGCTTCGGTCTTGGACATCATTAACGGAGTAACGACGCTCGAATCAAATCCGAGGTCCATACCAATGCCGAACACATTCGATGCTTTATTCACTGAAACGAACAGATCATATTCATCCTGCTTCGCACTCTTCTGTATGCGGAATGAGAATGCAGAAAGGACCGCTTCCGCCCGCTCCTGTTTCCCGAGTCCTCCCGGGAATGATGAGATCAGTCCGACCGCGCGCTGAAGGATATACGATGCATCGAGTGAACTGAGTAAGCCGCTGCCAGAGACATCCCCCACTTTCAACTGCAGCGGAGTGAAGGTAGACGCACCGACGACCTTCTGCAGCACCATAGCACCGTCGAACGCTGTGATGGTGCCGTTGCCGCTCACATCTCCGTAGATATTCACGCGGACATTCACTGTGTCGACGATCGCCGCAAGACTGTCATCGACCGCTTTCACGATCAGCGGATATGTGCCGTTGGCATTCACTGCGGGTATATATGTCAATACTCCGGTGATCGAATCGATCACAGCACCGGCAGGACCTGATTCGATCGAGTAGCGGATGATACCGAGATCAGGATCGGAGACACCATAACTGAATGAGAGCGTATCGAACCGCGCGATCGCTGTATCGGACAGGACAACAGTGAACATCGGCGGGATGTTCAAATTCACCGAATTGTACACCTCGATCATGTGCGGTCCGGTAACATTGAAGAATGTATAATGCAACGTTGAGTCCGGAATTCGCACCCCGTCAACCATCAGACTGTCGAAATGATTTCCCGGCATGGGAGAGAAGCTGAACACCGCAGAATTCCCGTACTGTACAGCGACGGAATCGAACGGCGATATACTCCCGTTGGTGCTCACTGCGTAGATGAAATTCGTGTCGGAGACGACCGTGAAAGTATTACTGGTTCCACCTTTTTCCGCCAGATTATCATTCACCGTGATGATGAATGAACCTTTGTTCCCGATCTGAAGGAAGAACGGAGAGAACACTCCTCCGGTAAAGTTCGACGTCATGCCGATATTCTGACCGATCCCTCCCTCTTCGATGTTCACATCCACCTGACCGGTGTAATCGGACTGCACATTATTATAGATATCCTTGGCGAGGATCTTCAGCTGGAAGGTACGGCTTTCCACCTGGTCCGGAACAACGGATCCCGAAGTATCATTGACAGTGAAATGATGCAATCCGGCAGCATTCACAATGAACGGATCGCTTGTACCGGTCTTTCCGCTGACCGAATCGATCACAGAGATGGTCTGTGCTCCGGCGGTAAAGAGAGTCACCTGCTGCGGTCCATGAACGCCGGTGATGAACGGGTTAGAAAAATCCCCACCAAGAACACTCATTATTGTATCTGTGGAGCTGAACCAGACGTTCCCTGTAAAACTGTCCACGGGGTTTCCACTCGCATCAACGGCTGAGACCGTGATCAGGAACGGTGCTCCCGCTGTCTGCGGATCGATCGGTCCGCGGGGCGGCGCTTCAACAATGAAATGATCGAACACATTCGGACTGAAATACGCTGCAATGGTATGCCGCGCTGTCACATTCGAGA
>JBMOHT010000218.1:0-5949 GCA_049317705.1 Bacteroidota bacterium
GAAATCGGTGAAGTCCTTCGACCCGGCACGCGCAAGTACTTTGTATTTGGAATATGATTCCGTCGCAATGAGCGGCTGCACATACAGCTGCAGACTCAGCTGCGGTGTGAATGTCCAATTCAAACGGATGTTGGCAGAAAGTTCATGATAGTCCAATGAAGCGAAGACATACCGCTTTCCGAATGTTTGTGTCGCCGCGGCATCATCGTAGACCATTCCGATCCACTGCAGTTGAAGATCATCATGTCCGTACCCCGGTCCCACCGAAAAGGTCACATTCGAGACCGGCCGGAACTGCGCCCAAAGATTGTGCCACGAGGAATTGTATTGTGACGACTGCTCGTGTCCCAATGAATATTCGACCACGAACGGTTTGCTGTAATCGGAAGAGAAATTCATGTTATAGCCGAAACTCTTCGCGTTGATCGTGAGCGGACCGCCGCGTGTCCTTCGGGTATTGTATGCCTCGACGGGATTCATCGAAAGATTCCAGTTCAGGGAATAATAGTTCATCAGCTGGATGAATCCGAAATTGAAGAGGACGGAATTCGTCAGGTTCCCTTCATAATCATAATTCAAGGCAAATGCTCCGCCGATCTCTTTCCTGCGGAATGTCCCGTCCGGTTCGGTCCAATTATATCCGGCACCGATATGCATATTCACCACATCCGTCCTCGAAAGAAAACCAAGATCATTCACCTCGAACTTCGGATCGACCAGTCCGAAGGATGAGTTAAAGAAGAAACTCCCTTTCTGTTTCATCAGATACACCCGCGCTGAATATCCTGTCAGCGAAGCAGCGGAACTGTCCAACGTAAGATGCGATGCATCAGGACGCTGGAAATAATGCGTCGAGTTCCGCTGGAGTCTGATCATCCGTTCCGGACTCCCCTCCACTCGAGAAAGACCGGCATAACCGGTAATGACCCACGCTTTCTCTTCATCGAGGAATGTCCAGCCGTCTACACCGGCGAACAGACTCGAGGAATTCAGTCTGTTCGTAAAACTGCGATCATCAAAATCGCGGACCGTCCACGTGCTGAGCACTCCGAGTCCCTGCCGTCCGTCGTTCATCTCTTTCTGCACTCGTCCTACGCCGTAGTACGTTTGCGGTTCGATTTCCGCTTCCCCTTTCATACCGCCGTATTGGTATTGCGTATGTTCGCGCGCCGTCAGTGCATGGATCGTACCGACATTCCAACCGTCACCAAGTTTTCCGGTGATCTTTCCGGCCCCAAGTATCTGAGTTGCGATCGGAGCATCGGCATAGTCCGCACGCAGCGTATCATTCCAGCTCGGCGACCGTCCGATCCTTCTGCTGTAAAAGAATGTCGGCTGCGGGAAATTGAAGTTCCAGAAATTCCTTCCGCCTCCCCGACCGAAATTACTGAACGTTGATGCACCTTCGATGAAGAATGGACGTTTCTCCTGGAAGAACGATTCAACATCCGTGAGGTTCACCGTCGCAGGATCGACCTCCACCTGGCCGAAATCGGGATTGATCGTGGCATCAAGGATCAGATTGCTGCTGATGCCGTATTTCAGATCGGCGCCGGCGTCATAGATATTTTGGATGCCATCCAGATTGAATGGGTTCCCCTTTTTTTCAGGAAGACGTTCATGCTTTGCGGTGACGAACGGAAGGATCTCCAGTGCATTCGCCGGCTTGATCCCTTCGAGTCCCACCAGTTCGTGGAATCTCGACACATACCCGCTCTCCATACGCGGTGTGTAGACGAGATAATCCTGCTCGTTCCTTCTGCCGATGTCTCGGCGGAAATTGACCCCCCACACCTGCGGCTCTTTTTCCTGGAACCGAAGCTGAGAGAACGGGATGCGCATCTCGATCGTCCATCCTTGCTCGTCCACATTCGATTTCCCTTCCCACACGCCGTCCCAATCGGAATCATCCCAGTCATCATTATACATCACTCCGTCCGCCAGTGTACCGGCAGGACCGACCACAAAATAATTTCCGCTCCGTTTATCACGGTACGGATCGAGGAACACTCCGAACCAGTCAGCATTGCTCAGATTGTCCCTCCGGTCCAGGAACGCCATAATGGAATCGGGCGATGAATCATGCATCCGAGCGGCCACATACAACGCATCATTATCGTACGCTACCCAAACTTCGGTCTTTTCGGAAGGAACTCCCCCTTGATTCGGGTCCTTCTGTTTGAACTCCGATACAGCCGGCGGTATGTTCCAGAATGATTCCGTCAGTTTCCCATCCACCACGATCGGCTGTGTTAGTTTTATTGCTTTTACTTCTGTTGCGGACACTGTGCAGCAAATGAACGATACCATCACGATCCATCGTCCCCAAAATGTCATGCTTCCCCCTGTGTGAGTTTAAAAAAAAGCGGCGTGAGAGTATTCTACGCCGCTTTTCAGCAAATGTTCCATTACAATTGCGTATTCTATTTTTTCTTGATATCGATATATCCGTTCACCGTTTCGAGTATGATGATCTCTCCGCCGCCGTTGAGCATATACCGTGCTTTGATCTCCTGCCGGTCACCGTCCTTATCATAGGAGACTGACTGGAAATCGGAACGGATCTCGAACTTTGATTTTTTCATTTCAGCACCCCATCCATAATTGTCCCGCAAACGGATGGTCGCTTCGATGGTCGCTTTGGCGTTCGCAGGAAGTGTCAGTTTGATGTCGCCGCCGGAACTTTTGAGTTTGCTCTCACCTTTACCGCTGGGATTCAGGTCCGCATTCACATTTCCGCCCGATGTGCTCGCTTCCACCGAACCGCTGATATTATCCAGATCGATGTCACCTCCGGACGTTTTCGCTTCGACTGTTCCGGATGCACCTTTCAATTTAAGATCTCCTCCGGCCGTCCGCAGATATGCATTGCCGCTCACTTTTCCCACCCGCACATCTCCTCCGGCAGTGGAGAGTGATGCATCGCCTCCGATATCTCCCACTTCGATCTCACCTCCGGATGTGCGCGCATCGAGTTTCTTCGAGACCTTCTCAATACGGATATCACCTCCCGAAGTACTGATAATCGCTTCACCGTTCACTACTGCCATCGAAATATCTCCTCCCGATGTGCGCAGGTCCGCTTTCCCTTCAATATCTCCGGTGCGAATATCGCCGCCGGAAGTGGACAGGCGGACGGTCCCTTTTACTTTATCGATCGTGATATCTCCGCCGGCTGTGGAGCCGACAGCATCACCGTTGAGATTTCCCTGCACTTCGATGTCGCCGCCGGAAGTGCGGAGTTCAAGTTTCGTCTGTGAAGGAACGGAGATCATAAATCTGCCGTCGCTGTTGTTTCCCCATTTTGGCCGGTAGGTGACGCGCACTTCATCGCCGGACTGTGACAACTTCACGAATTCCATATCATCCTCATCGATCCGCTCCACCACGACGTTGATCTCATTCTTTTCCCACGTCTTGATCAGGATCTCGCAGCCGGTCACGGAGACATCAAGCGAACTTCCTTTACCGACCGTGAACGATTGTTCTTTTGTGGACTGCCTTCCTGAAGCTTCGGCAAGCGGAGCCAGGCGGCCTCCCCCGGCGGAAGCTCCTCTGCCGGTCGAACGTGCACTTTCCTGATCACTTGCACTCATTGCTGCGGAAACGATCATCATCACCATAATGATCGTTGATACAAATTTGGTTTTCATTGATAGATCTCCTTCACTAAATTGACCGCTCGGTTGCGGATGTAATTATTCTGTTCCTTTTTAATTTGCTGTTTCAAAGCGTTGATCGTTGTTTCATCGAACTTCGTCCCATCCATTTTTGCGAATTCCAGGGCGTTGATGGCGGCAACCCGCAGTCCGGAATTGGAATCCTTCGCGATCACATACAACAATGCATCACGGATCTCCTTATCTGAACCGTACTGCTGAAGCACACGAAGCGCTTCACGCCGGACGCCGGGATTCTTATCGGATTTAAGTGAAGTGATGAGCGCGTCCTTGATGGCTGGATCTATCGACGTCTTATTCTCCGTCTGATTCCGGATGGCGTTCACCGATGAAAGACGCACGCCGTCGTTCGATTCATTGAGCAGCGCATGCGTCAGCAGCTTCTGGATCTGTGGATCGTCGATCTTTCCTTTCACATGCATCGGTGCTACTGCTTCGAATTCGAACTCGATCTCTCCGTCCGACGCGTCACTGTCGATGAACCGCACATTCTCGATGGATGGCTGCGGGACAGTATTGGAAGTATTCGAGACCGGCTGAAGGATCAATTGTTCCTGACGATTCACCGGAGAGAATGAATAATATCCTATGAGCAATCCCAGCGCCAGCATACCGATTCCGCTCAGGACGAATTTCGGCTCGAACAATTCCGAAAGTGACCTTCCCAAGCGAACTGTGAAAGACTCTTTTCTCCGTTCATTCCGCAGCGCTTCCCGCAGCTGCGTACGGGCATCACTAAGGAGCTCATCCGATGTGACCGGAGAGGTGTTTTCAGACACGAATGCGCCGAACTTCTTCATCTCCTGCAGTTCCTTTTTCATCTCCGGATGGCGCTTCAGATACGCATCGAGCGTTTCCTGCTCGTCCGAACTAAGCTCGCCGTAGATGGAAAGCTGCATTAATTCTTTTATTTCTTCTTTTTTCATCATTTGCTCATCTTATTCACCGATATGCATAAAAAAGTTTGTCATGCCCGAGTGCTTTAATCGGGCATCCACTTTTATAGATTCCCGCCAGGAGTCCCGCCTTTTGAGATTCCGCCTTACGGGATTCCAGAAAGCGGAACACGCGGGAATGACAAGTGATGTTAAGGATGTAGTGAAAATTCGATTATTCATATAGATCTTGAAGCCGCGTTCTCATTTTATGAGTAGCGTCGAACAGATATTTCTTCACCGTTCCTTCCGCACAATCCATCATCACCGCAATATCCTTCAATTTATAATCCTGATAATGACGGAGGGTAAAGACCAGGCGCTGCTGCGGCGACAATTCCTTTAATGCAGAATCAATCCTTTCGGTGATCTCATTCCCCTGCAGTTGCGAATCGGTCCTAAGTCCGCTGACCGCGTGTTCGCGTTGGATCTCTTCATCATCACTGTCTATCGACACAGCGGTATGCTTTTTTTTCCGTTCTTTGTGCGTTAGACAGACATTCGTTGCGATCCGATAGAGCCACGTAGAGAATTCACTCTTTAATTGGAACTTCGGCAGTCCTTTGAACACTCGGATGAAGGTCTCCTGATAGATATCCTTCGCATCGTCCGAACTCTGCGTATAGCGCGCGGCAATATTGAGCACCACCTGATCATAGCGGAAGATCAGCTGCTCGAATGCCGTTGCACTCCCCGATTTGGACTGCTCTATGAGTTCTTCGTCTGTCAGCGTCATTTGACTGTGTTTAGGGATTAGACCCGGAGTGTCCTGAAATGGTTGTGGCCGTACCGGTACAATGTACACTTTTTGGGAAATCTTTTTATGAAGGAATTTGGCAGGAAAAGCGGCAGCTTCTGCTCAAATTATGCAGAAGATAATAGAATGGAAATCGCCAAATGGTAATAGAATCAATCTTTTACCTGTTCACGCAAAGCTCATTACGCCATTCGAACAGATGATTGTTTTGAACGTATCCAACAGTATCCATAAAAGAGAACCGGTAATATGCTGATGATGATGAACGGGACAGCCTTCGTCCCTGCGGCATATCCGAAGAAAAGGATCGCGTTGATCACAATAAAGAGACTTCCGATTCTCTCCCATTTCAGCGAGACCAAATATCCGAGAAGGAGCAGGAAGTGAGAACCTTGAGCGAACCAGATCCGGACCGGAGGGGTATTCATGGATTCAGTTCTGAACCAGGAAAGATGCTCAATGAAGAACGAGCCCCAGAGGATAAAGAGAAGAAAAGCGAGGACGCGGCCGACTGTCCTGAGGATAATGATTCTGTCGATATGGAGCTGCATGATTCCTCCGTTCGAACAAATTGCGG
>JBMOHT010000219.1:0-5937 GCA_049317705.1 Bacteroidota bacterium
GTGCTGTCCGATTTGAATTTCTCCGTGTCGTGACCGACCGAAGCGATTCGCTGCTGCAGCGAATCAAGCGAGATCTTGTCCGAGAGATATGCGACCTTCAGCATTTTGGAGGTCTTATCCCACTTTGCCATTTTCACTTCTTTGATCTTCATGGACTTTTCGATGCGCGACTTGCACATGCCGCAGTTGCCGGAGACCTTGAATTCGGTCTCTTTCACGGTCTCGCCGGCGAAAGCGACGATGGAAAGGATGGTGAGGAGTGTGAATGATTTGAGAATGGATGAGAATGTCGTTTTCATGTGCGTTCCTAAATTAATTGGTTTTATGATTTATAATTATGATGTCATTCCCGTCCCAAAGGGATCCCTTTGGGACATGTTCTTGGCGGGAATCTATTCTATGGATGCCCGATAGAAACACTCGGGCATGACAAAGATTCTTAGCTTGGTCAGAGAGCAACAATGGATTCGTTCGTCACAAAAATGTGATTCGAATCCTGACGAGCAAAATAATGTTATGCTGTCGGATGAAAGATCTGAACGAACAGAAATATTTAGATCCGGAACACAGAATGAGCGATGCAAAGATCGTCAAGAGGAGGGGGAGAGAACGATGTTACAAACTGATCGAACAGAAGAGGATCGTTTACAGAATATTCGTTACCGGAAATGAACGAAAGAACTTCATGCACTATCAACGGTTCACACGCAGTGCAGACCGCTGCTTTTTGAGCATCGTCCACCTGAAGTGTCTTCAGCTCTGTTGTGCAGCATTTATCAGCAGAGTTCTCATCATCACAGCCGCAGGGATCTTCCGTTGTACCGGTGGCGATCAGTGCGGTGGACTCGCCGCCGCAGGTGTGTATAAGGATATTCACACCTGCGGAGAGGGTCACATACAGAAGCAGGAACGATATGGTCAGGATTTTCTTCATGAAAAAGCTATACTACTGGAACAGCGGTGCCATTGCGGGAAGTTCCCGTCATCGATGATCAATTGTGCGGCAGCTGAACATTCCCTTCGGAAGCGTGCGGGAAGTTCGTCATCATCAGGATGAAGTAATGATACGCATCCTTCCATGCATCTTCGATCTCGGGTGTGAATTTTTCATTCAGCACGTTCTTCAGTCCGAAGACCAATGCCTGTCCGAACGAGATGAAATGATGCGGTTCAATGCCGAATGACTGGTGGATCATGCCGAGATTGTAGAGCATCGGTTGCAGTTCTTCGGGATTTCCGATATTCTCCACGGCCAAACGAAGCATGCGGAGCAGTTTTGCCCGCTGTTCATCCATATTTCCGCGGAATAATGCGATGCTCTTCGGTTCCATCCGGAAAAGTTCCTGATAGAGATGCTCAGCGAACTTCTCCTGATGCGGCAGCGCCAATGCAAAACTGGTGCGGACGAGTTCCTGTTGTTTCGGTGTCATGTGTTGCTCCTTTAGTTCTGTTGATAAGTTCTGTGCTGATGACGGCGGTCAGACGATCGCTTCATCCAGCGAAAATTGTTCGTTCACTTCTTCCAGTGTCCGCTCGAGCAGTTGTCTCTGCTGTTCCTTCTCTTCGATCAGCCGGTGGATCACCGGTGTGACGGTCGTATCACCGAGCGAGTGGAGTGAGCGTTCATACAGTGCAATGGTCTCATTCTCGCGTTCGATGAATCGTTCGATGGCGGATGTAACGGAAGCAAAATCGTCGAGTGTGTTCTGTGTATCCATGCAGACCTCTGAAATTCCGGTGGCTAAATTGTAATGAACGGGATGAGTGCTTCAATATCCCGATGGTACAGTAATGATTTGTCCTTGAACTTTCCGTCGATCATCTCCAGCAGTGCTTCCTGGCTTACCCAGCCTTTCAGCATGTTCAGCGATGCAAGCGCGCTCAAGGTGGCGCGGCTTCCCGTGCACAGTGCGCGGAGCGGCAGACGGGAGACCTTGCCGGCACAATCGAATTCCGGCAGTGTCTGTTCCGCGATCACGATCGTGTTCGATGTGCAGCGTGCCAACGTACCGTTCGCTTTCACTTCTTTCAGTCCTTCGGGGGAAGAGATGATCACCACATCCGGTTCATCGATGCCGGTGTAGAGGATCTCGTCGCTGCTGATGCAGATCTCGGAGAGCGAGAATCCCGAACCTTGTGTCACAGGATTGTCGTTCTTCTGAGTTGCGTGTAGCGTACTGCTGATGGCCGATTTCATATAGAGGAACGACGCAAGCTGCACTTTTTCGCCCGCTGTTCCGGCAAGCACAATGCGGCGCGTTCCTTCCAGCTTCGAACTGTGTTTCGGTGTGATAGAGTCATCCGCACTCTTCTTCGGGGACCCGAGCACTTTTTCCTTATACAGTGCCGTAAAATCCTGCCGTGCCGTTCCGCCGCTCCCGTTATTCTCGGGATGGAGTTTCTCGTTGATCGTCTTCCCGTCGATCTTGTTGAACGGTAGCGCCCATTCGGGACAGAGTTCAAGGATCTCCACGAGAGCGAATCCGGGATACGCGATCGCTTCCGCGATCACATCGCCGAGCTGCTTGTCCGTCGCTGCAGCCTGTTTAACAAAAGTGGCACCGCAGCTTTTTACGATGGAACAGATGTCCATCGGAGGCACGATGTTGCCTGCCGGTGTTGTCGGTGTCACAAAATCTAAGGGGGAGAACTGAGAGTTCTGTCCGCCGGTCATGCCGTAGAGGAAATTATTCGCGAGCAGGACCGTCACATCCACATTCATCAGCGCTGCGTTCACCAGGTGGAGCAGTCCGATGGTCGCACCGCCGTCGCCGATCACAACGATCGTCTTCAGTTTGGAATCGTTGAGGATTCCGTCCGCCAATTCAATGCCGGTGGCGAAAGCTGTGGAGCGTCCGTGCGTTGTATGGAACGTGTGCGGTGTGGCAAAGAGCGAATCCAGGATTCCGATGCAGCCGATATCGCTGACAATGCAGACCTTGTTCGGGTCCAGATTCAGTTTGAGCAGCGCTTCATCAAGATGATTCACATAATGATGATGTCCGCATCCTTTGCAGAACGGGAATGCCGCATTCTCTTTTTTGTATGTATGCTGTTGTACTGCTGTTTCCATAAATTCACTCACAGGATTGCGTTCTGGATCATCACCGGGGTGATCATTTTTCCGACGGAATTCACTCCCACGATCTCTTTGCCGCTGAAGAGGGACTGGATCACGCTTCTGTATTGTCCGGTCATATTCTCTTCCGCAACCACGATCCGTTTCACTCCGTTCGCCGCTTCCTTCAATTTCGTTTCGGGAATCGGGAAGAGGGAGATCACATTCGCGTTCCGCACTTTCTTTCCTTCGGCGCGGGCGCGGCGCGTTGCTTCCTTTGCCGTCCGTGCCGTAATGCCGAAACTTAACACCAGTGTCTCTGCGTTCTCCTGATCATCAACGCGGACGACCGCCATCTCTTCTTTGTGTGCTTCGATCTTCTTTTGCAGATGGATCAGCACATCCAGTGTTTCGGATGAATTCTTCTGCAGTGTCCCTTTTTTGTCGTGCGCTGAACCGGTCATCGTCACTTTGTGCGTTCCGCCGACAGGGGCGAAGAGCGGTACATCTTCAAGATTCTGGAAATCGTACGTGACATGCTGCTTGCCGTTCTGCGGTGCGAATTCTTTTCGGTACCACGGCGGCGTATTCTTCAATTGAGCGAAGTCCACATCTTCGGACATCATTCCCACTTCTTTATCTGAAAGGATCACCACCGGCGTACGGAGAAGTTCCGCCCATTTGAATGCGATGGTCGCTACTTCGAAACATTCCTGCGGTGTGCTCGGTGCGAAGATGGGGATGGTGTAAGCACCCGATGTGCAGAATTCCGTGAAAAGGATATCCGCTTGTCCGTTCTGCGTTGCTCCGCCGGTGCTCGGCCCTAATCTCTGAACCATCGCGATCACTACTGGAAGCTCCGTCATCAGTGCATACTGCACCGTTTCGATCATCAACGCCCAGCCGGGACCGGAAGTGGCGGTCATGGATTTTGCACCGCGACCTGAAGCACCGACACAATATGCGAGTGCGGAGATCTCGTCCGGTGCCGATATTGCTACTCCGTTATGTGCGGGCAGCTGTTCGATCATGGTCTTATAGACGCCTGAAGCCGGGGTGATCGGATATCCCGCGAAGAATTGACAGCCGGCGAATAATGCGCCTTCAGCGATCATCTGATTCCCGGTGCGGATCTTAATGGAAGAAGTATTCATGGCATTCAATAATAGAGCGGTCAACGGTAATTTTCTGTACCTCTAATAGCCATTTATGTGCCGAGTTCTGAGGCCAAAAAATCACAGTAAATAGAAGGGTTATTTTCTAATGATGGGAAAACATGACAATTCAGTTGCGAAATTGGGAATGTATTCCACCGTTCCAATAGAACACGGATCAGACGGAAAAATACGGATGAACGCGGATAACTAATTGAAAATTATTGATCAACCGACATCCGCTGCTCAAGTGACCTTTTAAATTGTTCTATCCGTGGAGATCCGCTTTTTCCGTGTTCTATTCGCACGTAATCATCGACAATCTTCAATTGCATTTCCACCATTCTCTCCATACTTTCATACAGGAAAAACGGAGAGAAAAATGAAAAATATTCTATTTGCAGTCTGCATAGTAATGCAGCTGTTCGCTCAACACAAAGACAAACCTAAACAGCCGAATTACATGGAACGAAAATACGCGATCGAAAAATTACAGATGGGAGATGTCGGACCGGTCCGCATCGTGCAACTCTATGCGGACGGATTCGAGAAACTTTCGCTGAAGGAAAAAGTATTCACGTACTATCTTGCACAGTCCGCCATCGCCGCGAGAGATATCGCCATCGATCAGCGTCACCGCAATGCGTTGGAGATCCGCGATCTGCTTGAAGCGGTCTATGCGCATCCGAAAGGGATCGATCCTGTGCTGATGGAGAAGATCGTTCTCTACACGAAATTATTCTGGGTGAACAATTCGCAGTACGACAATATCACTTCGCGGAAATTTGTCCCGCTCTTTTCGTTCGATGAATTCTCTTCGGCGTTGAATACCGCCGCCAAGAACGGCGCTGTCGTCCCGCTGAAGACCGGCGAATCATTGACGGCGATGCTTGAACGGCTCCGCAAGCCAATGTTCGATGCTTCCTTCGAGCCGGTGCAGACGAACAAGACTCCGGGCGAGGATATGGTCGCCGGCAGCGCGAACAATAATTATGAAGGGACCACATTCGACGAAGTGGAAGCTTGGGCGAAAGCCGGGAATGAAAAGAATCCGCTCAACTCAAAAGTGGTGAAAGAGAACGGCAAGCTCGTCGAGAAAGTGTATCGGACGGGCAACGCGCACCTCGGCGGCACCGTCCCCGCAGGGATGTATGCCGAAGACCTCCAGGTCGCCGTCAGCTATCTTGAAAAGGCCAAGGCCTACGCATCGAATCCGCTGCAGGCGGAGAATCTCGACAAACTCATTAAATTCTACCGCACCGGCGATCTGAATGACTGGCGCGAATACAACATCGGCTGGGTGAAGGAGACTTCCTCACAAGTAGATATGATCCACGGTTTCATCGAGGTGTATCTGGATGCACGCGGTGCGAAAGGACAGTTCGAGTCCGTCGTGAATTTTGCGAATCCCGAATTGACCGAGCTGTTCCAGAAGGTCGGCACGAGCGCTCAGTATTTTGAGGACCGGATGCCGTGGGATCCGAAATACAAAAAGAACGATGTGAAACCGTTGAAGTATACCGTCATCAATGTTGTCGTCGAGACCGGCGATGCCGGACCGGTCAGTGCTATCGGTATCAATCTTCCGAACGAACAGGATGTGCGCGAACAATATGGAAGCAAATCAGTCACACTCTTCAACATCGTCGATGCATACGAGAAGACCGGCGGGAAGGACATCCTGAAAGAATTCGCCTACGATCAGGCGGAGATCGACCGTGCGGA
>JBMOHT010000220.1:0-5784 GCA_049317705.1 Bacteroidota bacterium
TATGTCGCCAGACTTGTCGGTGCAGATCATGTCGGTATCGGCAGTGATTTTGACGGTATTGAATCAGTTCCGAAGGATATGGATGATGTAACATTTCTGCCGAATATAACACATGAGCTAAGGAAGAGGGGATATACAGATAAGGATATTTCCAAGATATTAGGCGGGAATGTGATGCGGGTGATGAAAGCCAATATGAAGTGATAGAAACAAAAAACCCTCGCAGTGCGAGGGTTTTTTGTTTTGTTGAAACTATTACATTGCTTCTTCTTCTTCAGTGCGTTGGTTCCTGCGAACTGCCTTGACCAACTTCATACGTTTCTTCACGGAAGGTTTTGTGAAGAATGTCCGTTTTTTGAATTCTTTCAGGACTCCGGAACGTTCGTATTTCTTTTTGAAGCGTCTGATTGCACGATCAATAGATTCATTTTCGTTGACTACGATTCCTACCAAGTTATTTCACCTCCTACGATTTGGCGTTTGTTGATTAATCTGCTAATTGTAAATTTTCGATCAGTTTCTTTGTCCCGTTCTTCTCGAACTGTACCCAAATTGAACTTCCGCCGTTCGAGGTCTTTTCTTTTGAAGTGACCTTTCCCATATCATCCCAATCCGTATGATAGATGGATGAGCCGACGTTGAACACTTTTTCCGGTGAATAATTGACGCATTCTTCGCGGTTATAGGTGATGATATTGTCTTCTTTGATCTTTGCGGCTGAGTCGAGCATCATGCTGTGATGGCATCGGGTGCAACGGTACCACACTTTATTCTCTGCGCCAACTACGGCACCGATGATCTCCATCTTAGACTCTCTGCCGCAGGAAGTACAGATCTGTGTC
The DNA here is from genome assembly GCA_049317705.1 of Bacteroidota bacterium. Lineage (GTDB taxonomy): Bacteria > Bacteroidota > Ignavibacteria > UBA10030 > UBA8401 > UBA8401. The sequence continues at coordinate 843 of JBMOHT010000220.1, forward strand.
ACATATTTTGACTTGCTCATAATGTAAGGACTCTCCATTCGCAACAAAGAAAGGCGCGCGAATATGCTAACAATGGTTCGTGGGTTACCTATTTGTTATTGTACTATATACAAAATACTAAATTTCGTTTACTCCAGTCAAGAAATTTCGGTTTTAATTTTCCTATCAGGATTGGAACCAGTTTGACAGAGGAATGGTTGATTGATTTTGAGGGCAAAATTCGGTATATTTTCCCGCAAAATTATTGAAACGGAGAAAATGTTCGAACGTCTATCATTTTTAATAATCACCCGATAACAATTTTTTTAACAGATGGAGGGGGTGCCCCTCTTTCTTAATTTTTTGGCTTTTTTTGAAAGGACTTTATGGCAGACAAACAGTTTGACGTTGTTGTGATCGGCGGCGGCCCCGGCGGATACGTTGCCGGAATTCGTGCCGGACAATTAGGATTAAAAACTCTTGTAATTGAAAAGGACAAACTTGGCGGAATTTGTCTGAACTGGGGTTGTATCCCGACAAAGGCGTTGATCAAGAATGCCGAAGTGCTCACAACCTTCAAACATGCTGACGATTTCGGTTTCTCGTTTGACAATCTGAAAGCGGATTTTTCAAAAGCAGTGAAACGAAGCCGCGATATTTCTTCGAAGAGCTCTAAGGGGATCGAATTCCTTTTCAAAAAGAATAAGGTCGAGCATATGTATGCGACGGCGAAGATCGTTGCGAAAGGCGTGATCGAAGTGGATGTCGCCGGTAAAAAAGAAAAGATCAATGCGAAACACATCATTCTTGCAACCGGTGCTCGTCCGCGAATCCTTCCGAACATTCCGGTGGATTATAAACAGATCATCACAAGCACTGAAGCGATGGTCCTTCCTGAAGTTCCAAAACGGATGGTGATCATCGGTTCAGGTGCGATCGGTTCTGAGTTCGCGTATATCTACAATGCGTACGGATCGAAAGTGACTATCATAGAAATGCTGGACAGTCTTCTGCCGATCGAAGACCGTGAGATCACTAAGGTGCTCCGCCGTAATTTCGAAAAATCCGGAATTGAAGTACTGACCGAAACGAAAGTAGAGAGTGTTACACCCGGCAAGGAAGCGACAATACGGTATTCCAATAAAGATGGTGTGAAAGAGATCAAAGCGGACATCGTGTTGAGCGCGATCGGCGTGCAGGGAAATATCGAGAATCTCGGTCTGGAAGCACTTGGAGTGAAGACTGAAAGATCTTTCATTAAGGTCGATAAGAATCTCAAAACAAATATCGACGGTATCTACGCGATCGGCGACGTTGCCGGTCCGCCGTGTCTTGCGCACAAAGCGTCGCATGAAGGGATCGTCTGCGTTGAAGCGATCGCCGGAAAACATCCTCACGCGGTGGATTATGAGAACATCCCCGGCTGCACATATTGCCAGCCGCAGGTTGCCAGTGTCGGTTTGACCGAAGAGAAAGCCCGTGCAACAGGAAAAGAGATCAAAGTTGGACGCTATCCGTTCCGTTCGCACGGCAAAGCCCTTGCCATGAACGAAACAGAAGGAATGGTCAAATTGATCTTCGATGCAAAATACGGAGAATTGCTCGGCGCACACATCATCGGACCGGAAGCGACCGAAATGATCGCTGAGCTTGTTACTGCTCGTGCGTTGGAAACAACTGCGGAACAGTTGTATAACACCATCCACGCACATCCGACATTATCGGAAGGTGTGATGGAAGCAGCGCTTGACGCATACGGACGCGCAATTCATATTTAAATAAAGTAAGACTCTTGTCAAATCCTCAATGATTGGCAAGAGATAATTGATACGTGATGATGAAACAATTGCTCGTTGTCGATATTGGAAGAACAAGATACGCCGATGCGTGGGAATTGCAGAAAAAGGTCTTTGCTGCACGTCTTGAACGCCGCATCGGTGATGTTTTGTTATTGACGGAGCATGATCCGGTCTTTACACTCGGCAAAGGAGCGGATGAGAATCATCTTCTGGCCAACGAAAATGAATTGAGTGAAAAGAAGATCGATATGTTCTGGATCGACCGCGGCGGCGATGTGACGTTCCATGGCCCCGGACAGATCGTCGGTTACCCGATCCTGGATCTGAGCGAACATTATCAGGATATTCATCGGTATCTTCGGGATATTGAAGAGATGATCATCCGGACTCTCAAAGAATATGGTATCGAATCCGGCAGAGAAAAAGAATTCACCGGAGTATGGGTGAAGAATGAAAAGATCGCTGCGCTCGGTGTGAAAGTGAGCAAATGGATCACGATGCACGGATTTGCGCTGAATGTTGGAACCGATCTTTCATTCTTTGACAGGATCATTCCCTGCGGGATCTTTCACAAAGGGGTAACATCGCTGCACAATGTGCTCGGCAGAACGGTAGAGATCAAAACGGTCCATCAGCAACTGATCAAACATTTCTCACAGATATTTTCATTGGAGGTCAAACAGATCTCTTATGATGAACTTGTATCACTGCTTCACCACCATGAAGCCGCAATAGAGGAGCACTAACGAAATGGCGTCAAAAAAATCCGACGTGTTGGAAAGACATACATCGGCAAAGTCCGGTACCACAGTCGCTTCATCCCCCGGTAAGAATGGTGAGTTGAATAAGGAACGTCTGTTATTTGCGTACAGGACGATGCTGCTCGCTCGGTTCATCGATGAGAAAGAGATGAATCTTCTGAAGCAGGGGAAGATCCTTTTCCATATCAGCGGGCCTGGACATGAAGCGGCACAGGTTGCCATCGCGATGGCAATGAAACCCGGATATGATTGGTCCTATCCGTACTACCGTGATCTTGCATATTCACTCGCTATGGGTTCTTCGGCGAAGGATATTTTCTGTGAGAACATGCACCGCATTGAAGGTCCGTCTTCTCATGGTCGGCAGATGCCGTCGCATTACGGTGACAAACGGTTTAGGATCGTTGGTCAGTCATCACCGACCGGAACCCAGTACCTGCAGGCGGTAGGGACTGCAATGGGATCACGCAAAGAAGGAAACGATGAAGTAACGTATGTTTCTTCGGGAGAAGGAGCGACAAGTGAGGGTGAATTTGCAGAAGCGGTCGCATGGGCAAGCCGTGAAAAATTCCCCGTGATATTCTGTGTTCAGAATAACAAGTTTGCGATCTCCGTTCCGGTGAAGGATCAGATCGCCGGCGGGTCGGTTGCTCGGTTGTATGCAGGATATCCGAGTTTGAAAACGTTCGATGTGGATGGGACGGATTTCATCGAATCGTACCGCACAGCAGTTGAAGCGGTGGAATATTGCCGGAGCGGAAATGGTCCCGCGATGATCGAAGCGCACTGTGTGCGTCTGTTCCCGCATTCATCGTCCGATGATCCGAAGAAATACATGACGGCAAAAGAGATCGAGGATGATAAAGCGAAGGACCCGATCCCGAAATTCGAAAAATATCTTACGGCCAATGGATATATTTCCGCAAAAGACATAGAAACGATCCGCGCAGAAGTGAAGAAGGAAGTTGAAGATGCTGCGGATTATGCCGAGGCTGCACCGAGTCCGACCGCCGATACGGCGGAGAGGAATGTGTTCTCTCCGGTCATCAATATTCCGAAAGAGAACTTTTCCGAACCGGTTCACACCGGCGGCAGTATCGTGATGGTGGATGCGATCAATCATGCGCTGCATGAAGAGATGAAACGCAATCCGAAGATGCTGGTGTACGGCGAGGATGTGGCGGACGGGAAGGGCGGAGTGTTCACGGCGACGAAGAATCTGACGAATAAGTTCGGAGTTGAACGTTGTTTCAATTCTCCCCTTGCGGAAGCAAGCATCATGGGGACAGCGATCGGTCTGGCAGTGCGCGGATTCAAACCGGTCGTGGAGATACAGTTCGGCGATTATATCTGGCCTGCATTCATGCAGATCAAAGATGAATTGGTGCATATGCGGTACCGTACGGACGGTGACTGGAGTTGTCCCGTCGTGATCCGTGTTGCAACCGGCGGATATATCCGCGGCGGTTTGTATCACAGTCAGAGTATTGAAGGATTCTTTACGCACATCCCGGGTTTGTGGGTTGCAATGCCGTCCAACGCTGCGGATGCGAAAGGATTACTGAAGACGGCGATCCGTGAAGATAATCCTGTCTTATTCTGTGAACATAAAGGTTTGTATCGTCAGCAATTCGCATCATCGAGTGAGCCGGATGAGAATTATTGTCTACCGTTCGGTGTCGGAAAGGTGAAACGCGAAGGAACCGACATCACGGTGGTGACATGGGGATTTATGGTTCAGCGTTCCATTGAAGCGGCGAGAAAGATGGAAGAGAAAGGCGTCAGTGTTGAAGTGATCGACCTGAGAACATTGATCCCGTGGGATAAAGAACTCGTGTTCAACTCTATCCGTAAAACGGGTAAGGTTCTCGTGGTCCACGAAGATACGAAGACCGGCGGATACGGAGCTGAGATCGGTATGCAGATCGCGGAAGAATGTTTTGAATATCTTGATGCACCGTTGGCGAGGGTTGCCGCACTCGATGCTCCGATTCCTTTTGCTCCGGCTCTTGAGAATTCCGTTCTGCCGCAGGAACATCACATTACCAATGCGCTGGAAAAATTGGCCGCATTTTAATCATTTAAATTTATTTTCATGACATCGGGAAAGAAACATAGCGCATCACCGTCATCAACGAAAGCACAGAAATCCTTCGAACTGTCGTCGGAACAGTATCTGCAGTTGTATTACTACATGAGATTGACCCGTGAATTCGAAGAATCGATCCTGAAACTGTACCGTCAGGGAAAGATCGTCGGAGGTGCATATACCGGAAATGGAAATGAAGCTACTGCTGTGGGGAGCGCATTCGCTCTTGAGAAGCAGGATTACCTTTTTCCGATGCACCGCGATATGGGAGCACATCTTGTGAAGGGGCAGACGCTCCGTAATTTGATGCTTCA
>JBMOHT010000221.1:0-5781 GCA_049317705.1 Bacteroidota bacterium
TTCTTCGCCTTCCGCTTTGCGATGGCATTCACCAGACGCTGCTCGGGCAGAGAATCCAACGGAGTTTCTTCGATGGTGGTGAGTAATTTCTGGAACAATTCCTTGTCCTGCACCTGCACACAGTAACTCTTTGCCATATACAGATGCGGCAGAACGAACTGATTCTTTCCGATCTCAAAGCATTTCTCAAAATGATATTTTGCGCTGTCCGGTTTTCCGCCGAGATTCTTCGGCGTGGTGGCAAGGATCGCTCCGAAATAGAGATGGGCACTCCCGTAGAAATAATTCTCGTCGTTTTTCAGGACGAACTCCATCATTGCATTCACTTTGGGAAGGTCGCCGATCACTGAAGGATCGGAGATACTGACGTTGATGAGATTTCCCCACGCATTCGCCGTCCAGAAGATCATAGGAACATCATCCTTGCTGAATCCTTCAAGACTTTTTTTGAATGAGGCCTGGTCCTGCTCGAACGCATCCGCAAATTTCTTGTTCTTCTTCAGCGACTTCAGACCGTAATCCCGTGCACGTGTGTAGAGGACCTTCGCACGTTCTACATCGACATCCTCCACAAATCCAAGAGTGTAGCCGGTATATCCTTCCGTCAATAAGAATGCAAGATGATCGTCATCCTTATCTTTGGAACGGTATAATGCCTCAAGCAGTGTTAAATTTCCGGGAATGGCGCTTTCCGCGAATGTGAGATCGGATTCCTCAAAGATCGCTTCGAGTCCATGATCAACGATGTTTGCGGTTGCATTGACGGCAACGGTGTTCACCACACCGCACGACCAGTGAATGGCCGATAAGAAGAACAGGGAGAGGAATGAGAGTCGTTTCATATATTGAAAATAAAAAAATGTTGACCTATATCCAAGGTTGAATCTTGCCTCAAAAATGAAAAATACTTAAGAAAAAGTGCATATTTTCACTTCGGGAATACTTGCTTCCTTGTTCGTAATCGGGTACTTTTATTCAATTATAGATCTGACATAAAAGAGAAGAAAGGCCAAGTTTTGAAATATTCACTCCGGATCCTGCTGCTGCTCCTTACCGTTTCGCTCCTCCTCACCTCGCAGACTCCCCTACTACATTCAGGACCGATGGTGGGTTATGGTCAAATGACGGAAGTGATGCTGTGGGTGAAAACGACGAAAGCCGCCTCCGTTCAATATCAATATTGGGACGTAACTTCCCCTGCACTGAAATTGAAGAGCCGTATCTCGAAAACAACGGAAGAAGGCTCATTCATCACCAAAACGGTCATCGACGGACTCAAACCGGGGAAGAAATTTGAATACGAATTGCTGATCGACGGGAAGCCGGTAAAAAGACCGTATCCTTTGAAGTTTCAGACTCAGCCGCTGTGGCAATGGCGGACCGATCCGCCGGCATTCTCCGTAGCATTCGGTTCCTGCGCTTTCGTGAACGAAGCGGATGCAGACCGTCCCGGTAAACCGTACGGTTCGGACTTCGGCATTTTCACAACTATCGTTTCCAAGAATCCCGATCTGTTCATTTGGGGCGGCGACAACACGTATCTGCGGGACCCTGATTTCTTTTCCCGAGCAGCGATCATCCGGCGGTATTCATTGACGCGTGAACTGCCCGAATTGCAGGCGCTTCTCGGCGGTGTACACAACTATGCAACGTGGGATGACCACGATTACGGCTCCAACGATGCCGACCGTACGTATCCTCTGAAGGACGTTACACTGGAAACATTCAAGATCTTTTGGGCAAACCAGACATACGGAGCGGACGATGTGAAAGGGGTCTTCAGCCGGTTCACCTGGGGCGACGTTGATTTCTTTCTATTGGATGACAGATTTCACCGTTCACCCAACAATGCGCCGAACGATGAAAGCAAGACGATGTTCGGGAAAGAGCAGATGCAATGGCTGAAGGACTGTCTTGCGAACAGCACCGCTCCGTTCAAATTCATTATGAACGGAAATCAGGTGCTGAATGCCGACGGTGAATTCTACGAAGCGATGCCGCAATTCACCAAGGAATATGCAGAGCTTGTTGCGTATATTAAACAGAACAGGATCCCCGGCATCATCTTTCTGAGCGGGGACCGTCATCATACAGAACTGGTCGTCCATACCGACAGCACGTTCTACCCGCTGTACGATTTTACCAGTTCATCCTTGACTGCCGGATTGAATACTCCTCTGTCAGGTAAGGAACTGAAGAATCCTTCCCGCGTTGAAGGAACATTGGTGAACGATCAGCATAATTTCGGAATGCTCCGGTTCAGCGGACCCCGCACCAACCGCGTGGTGACGATGGAATGTTACGATCTTCCCGGATCACTTCGGTGGTCAAAGCAGATCAGGGCGAACGATCTTATTGTGAAATAACTGCGGTACACAGAAAGCAACACTATGAAAGAACTTAAAGCAAAGATCCTGATCGTTGAAGATGAGAAGAAAATCTCCGCTGTTTTACGGAAAGGGCTCGAAGAGGAGAAATATTCCGTCGATGATGCTTTCGATGGTGAGAAGGGCGAACAGCTGGCGCTGAAGAATCCGTACGATCTGATCATCCTCGACATCATGCTTCCCAAGAAGGACGGCATCCAGATCCTCAGCGCCATCCGCTCCGCGAATATCGAGGTCCCGGTGCTGATGCTCACCGCAAAAGGAACAGTCGAGGACCGCGTGAAAGGACTCGACACCGGTGCCGATGATTATCTGGTGAAGCCGTTCGCCATTTCGGAACTGCTCGCGCGCGTCCGCTCGCTGCTGCGCAGAAAGAAAGATGCCGAAAAATCCGCCACCACACTCACCATCGCCGATCTGACGCTGGATCTTGTGGCCCGCAAAGTGATCCGAGGCGGAAAAGTGATCGACCTGACCTCCAAGGAATTCTCACTGCTCGAGTATTTCATCCGCAATAAGAATAAGACGTTGAACCGCAGCACCATCACCGAACATATCTGGAATTATAATTTCGACACAGGAACGAATATCATCGATGTGTATATCAACCACCTCCGCACAAAGATCGACGGCGGATTCGATGTGAAACTTCTCCACACCATCCGCGGTGTGGGATATGTCCTGAAAGATCAATAGATATTGATGAAAAACCTCCGGCGTTCTATCCGTTTCAAATTGACGCTCTATTATTCCCTTATCGTCGGAGGGACGCTGCTCGGCTTTGCCCTTGCCTCCTACTATTTTACGGAACAGAACCTGCTCGCCAGTCTCGACCGCTCCCTCTATAATGAGGTCGTGTGGCTCAAGAACTTCATTGAACCGCGTGCCAGCAAAGTGAAACTGAAGAAACAGCGTATCGTCCCGAAACTTCAGCCCGCGAACGAGAAGAAGTCCCCTGCAAAAGTGATCAGAAAAACGGATGAAGTGGAGATCAGTAATATCGATTCCACCGAAGTGGAATTCGATGCCATCTGGAACCAGATCTACGAACACACGCTCCTTACGCCGAAGAAACAGATCATTCAGATCAAGGACCGGAACGGCGACATCCTCTATAAATCCGGACTCGGGAAGGAAGACATCACATTCGACGATGTACCGCAGGATATTACAAAACTCGTCACGGTATGGAATGCGAAAAGCCAGCCTCTCCGTCTTGCTGTCAGTCAGGACAGGACGATGAAGGTGTATGTCGCCTATCCTATCTCAGAGATCAACGATGTGCTGAGCAATCTCTTCTTCATCTTCATCTATCTTATTCCCGTCGCCATCGTTATCTCCATCGGCGGCGGATGGTTCCTTGCCACGCGTTCCCTGAAACCGGTGGATGATATCGCAAGGACCGCCAGAGCAATCACTGCGCACAATCTTGATCAGCGCATCCAATTCACCGGAATGGATGATGAACTCGGAAGACTTGTCGCAACATTCAACGAAATGATCAGCCGTCTGCAGCTCTCCTTTGCACAGATACAGCAATTTTCCAGCGATGCATCGCACGAACTCCGCACACCACTGACGATCATGCGCGGCGAAATTGAATTGGCACTCCGTTCCAAGAAACAGTCATCGGAAGAATACCGCAAAGTGCTTTCCAGTTCGCTCGAAGAGACGATGCACATGACCGCCATTATCGAGAATCTTCTGACGCTCGCAAAGGCGGACCGCGGAATGACCAACTTCGCTACCGAGGATGTCTGGCTCCGCTCCATCGTCCAGGAATTATATGAGGACAGTGAGATCCTTGCAGAGAGTAAGAATATCTCCGTCACAACCGGTATTCTCGATGATGCCCTCGTAGTCGGGGATTCCGTGAGACTCCGCCAGCTGCTGCTGAACCTGATCGATAATGCCATCAAATACACGCCCGAGAACGGTTCAGTCGAGATATCACTCGTCCGCGATCAGCGGAACGCAAAGATCCACATCAAAGATTCCGGTGTCGGCATCCCAGCCGAGGACCAGGTGAAGATCTTCGACCGGTTCTTCCGCGTGGACAAAGCCCGCACGCGCGACCTCGGCGGCAGCGGATTGGGACTCTCCATCTCGAAATGGATCGCCGATATCCATGGCGGCACCATCACCGTTGAGAGTGAAGTGAACAAAGGAAGCACATTCACGGTCACGCTTCCGCTGAAACCGCAATCGTCGGAAAAATAGTTCCTGCTGAAATAAGCACAGTGTCGGTCGGATTGCCGATCCGACCATGGTACGGGACGAAGCAACGCTTCGTCCTACATCACTTCACACTTTCTTCCCTCTTCGCATTGCATCTTGCCGCGTGATTGACTATTTTTTTCGCATCACTCATACGGGAGACACGAATGTCATCTGATCCGCACAAACAAACTCTTGCCAGGCGGTTAACACTCACCAATGCTGTTATGGTCGTCATCGGCTCAGTGATCGGTTCGGGCATATTCCTGACGCCGCAGAATGTCGCGGCGAATGTCGATGTTCCTGGACTGATGATCGGGGTATGGATCCTCACCGGATTATTGACGCTGGCAGGCGCTCTGACGAACGCCGAAGTAGCGAGCCTTATCCCTGAGGCAGGCGGACAATATGTCTTCTTCCGGGTCACCTTCGGACAGTTAACGGCCTTCCTGTACGGCTGGACGACATTCATCGTCTATCAGACCGGCTCCATTGCCGCAATTGCCGTAGCATTCGCCAAATATCTCGGATATTTCGTCGACTTGCCTCATCTCGGACCCGAGCTTGAAGCATGGCAGCTGCCGCTGCTCGGCAACATCTATCCCTTCAAAAATATCGGCATTACCATGGTCGCCATCGGCGCCATCATCACTGTCACCACCATCAATTACTTCGGCGTTCAGTTCGGCGGTTTCATTCAGAATGTCTTCACCTTCCTGAAAGTGCTCGCCATCGGCGCCATCATCGTTCTTGCCTTCTCGTCGGGAAAAGGAAGCGTCGATCATTTCTTCCCGCTCTGGGGAATGCCTTCATCGGGATCGCTCATGGCTGCGATCGGTGTAGCGATGATCGCAACGCTCTGGTCCTACGACGGATGGAATTCGCTGACGTTCCTAGCCGGCGAGGTGATAGAACCGCAGAAAAATATTCCCCGGGCACTCATCATTGGAACGCTTGCGGTCATCCTCATCTACGTAACAACGAACATGGCATACCTGTACATCCTGCCCATCAATGAGATCGCCCACTCAAAACTTGTCGCGGCGGATGTGATGAATGTGGTCTTCTACGGCTGGGGCGGAGCGATCATTTCGGCAATGGTAATGATCTCCACCTTCGGCACGGTGAATGCCAGTTCGATGACGACCGCACGCGTGTTCTATGCCATGGCGAAGGA
>JBMOHT010000222.1:0-5775 GCA_049317705.1 Bacteroidota bacterium
TGCTGACGGTGTTCGCCTTCACCGGATGGTTCCTGCGGTTGAGCGAGTGCGAGATGGAGTTCGCAGTATTTGTGACTGTCTGTTCCGCATTGTGAAAGGACCGATTCCGTGTAGGGAATATATTTCGTAACGGCAGCTGCGGTGCAGTATTGAACGAGACTCTCATGCAGGAAAGGACAATGGCTGCTGCTGGGATTCACTTCCAAGTGCTGTTTTGCCGCCGGACATGTGACATATTCTTTTGATGAGCACCGTTCATTCTCTGTCTGCTCGGCAAGCCGGACGATCATCTTCCGGTATGCCGAGGCACGGCAGAATTTCACTTGTGCTTCCCGTAAAAATTGACATCGCATAATTCACCTCTCACATCAATATCGTACGGTTCAGTTCTCGGAACGCTGGATGTTCTTTCCGTCATCGTTCTGTGAATACTTCTTTGCGGTATCTTTTTCATCGATCCTCTTTCCGCCGTCAGCCATCGTAATGCCGAGTCCGCCGAGATCGAATGAATGATCATCCTGCAGCTGGGGCAGATGGACCTTTGCGCGGATGTCCGCGAATAATTCTTTTGCAACCACTCCGCCGACGGCGAGGATGCAGATCAATGTGACGATGCCGAGTCCAGCATTGGTAATGGTCAGCCACATGGTTTCCGAATCAAATGAGTTGAACATGATACGTCTCCTTTATGATGATGGTCGTTCTTGAAGTGTTTCCGGTCTGTTACATCATCTACTATGTCAAACAGTGTGCCCCGATTTTACGAACGCTGTAACGTGATGTCTCTGATGACGATACAGTCAGAAACATTTTTTATGCATTGCTGAATTGTATTCTTGTCTGTGGGAATTCCCGAAAATCACTGTAGGGATTTCCCACACAGACGGATTTTCCGACTGTCACAAAAGAGTATTGTTCATTGGAATTATCAGAGTGGCCTTTTCAGGACGGAGTATTGGTAAATAAACGAGGAATAATTCAACAGATAAATATGTGCGTTAAGATTCGGCGACCATCGATATTCATCGAATCCGGAATGATTTCAATTGTTTCGGGAAATCCCACACAAAATAATTACTGGCATGAATGATGCAGTATTCAACAGTACAACATTGAACGGCGGTATGAAATGGATGTAAAAATATTTGCAGCGAAACTCCTTCCGAAAAAACTTTCCCAAAAACTGATCCTGTCATTCATGGTCATCATGACCATTGTCGGAATTCTCTCCAGCTACGTTCACGTGAAAACTCAGGAGATGCAGCTGCTTGAAACGATGATGATCGGTGCCGATCAGCTTTCGGGAAGCATCTCCAGCGCTACGTGGCATGCGATGCTGGCGGACCAGAGGGAATCGGCCTACCAGACGATGGAAACGATCGCGCAGAAGCAGGGAATAACACGGATTCGGATCTTCAATAAAGAAGGACGCATCATGTATTCCACAGCGCCGCAGGATACGGGTATTGTTGACAAAGCCGCAGAAGCGTGCTTTATGTGTCATTCAGCTTCTCAGCCGCTGGTGAAGGTCGATGTCCCTACGAGAGCGCGTGTCTACCGGACGAACGGAACTCACCGTACGCTCTCAATGATCACTCCCATCTACAATGAACGCTCATGTTACGAAGCGGAATGTCATGCTCATCCAGTGCAGCAAAGTGTGCTGGGAGTCCTCGATGTTTCCATGACCCTCGATACCGTTGATGCGCAGCTGCGACAACTGCAGTTCCGCGTTGTGCTCATCTCATTCTCCATTGTGGTCATCATGAGCATGTTCATCTTCTATTTTACGGGACGGTATATCGATGCACCGATCGAGCATCTCATTGCAGGGACCCGTTCGGTCAGCGCTATGCAGCTGGACGAACCGGTGATCATCGAATCCAGCGAAGAACTCGGTGAACTCGCACGCTCATTCGATATTATGAGGATCCGTCTAAAAGAAGCGATGGAGGAACTGAATCAATTCACGAGCGGATTGGAAAAGAAGATCCTCGAACGGACCGAGCAATTGAAAGTGGCCCATCAAAAACTGCTTCATAGTGATCGTCTCGCATCGTTAGGACAGCTTTCAGCGAGCGTCGCACATGAGATCAACAATCCTGTCTCAGGCGTTCTGAATCTTGCCATGCTTATGCAGCGCATTATGAAAGAAGAAGGAGTTCCGAAAGAACGGGTCGAAGAATTCAGAAAGTATCTCACGCAGGTCGTGAATGAGACTGCTCGTGTCGGAAGGATCGTGCAGGACCTGCTGGCATTCTCCCGGCGTTCAAAACCATTCCGAGCGAAGATCGATTTCAATACAATGATGACCACCACGCTTCATTTGCTTGAGCATAAGATCAAGCTTGCAAGTGTTCATATTGCAATGGAGTTGAAGCAGGACCTTCCTCCGGTCCATTGCGACGGATCGCAGATGCAACAGGTAGTGATCAATCTCATTATGAATGCGGTTGAAGCATCACAGGGAAAAGAAAACGCCACAGTCACGATCACCACCAGGACGAATCCCGCCGGTGACCAACTGCAGTTCATTGTCGCTGATAACGGAGACGGGATTCCGGAAGAGAATCTGTCGCAGATATTCAATCCTTTCTTCACAACGAAAGGTGAAGGAAAAGGTGTCGGTCTCGGACTTGCCGTGGTCTTCGGCATTATCGAAGCACACAAAGGGGACATCGATGTAAAGAGTGAACTTACCGTCGGTACAACGTTCACTGTTTCGCTTCCATTTGATGAAGCCGCGCCGGCACAAACTACTTCTCAATCTACAACAGGAACAGCGGCGTGAAAGCGATCTATCTTTCTCCGTACGGTTCGATCGATGAACGGGCAATGAGCGCTCTGGAAGAATCGTGCTGGGAAGTGTTCGGATACGAGGTGAAACGAATTGAGGGACTTCCTGAACCGATGTTTGCATTGAACACGTCGCTCAATCAATGCAATTCTGCGCTGCTATTGAAAGACATCTTAGGACGTGTTCCTAAAGATGCGATACGAGTTCTGGGTGTGACGAATAGCGATCTTTATATACCGATGCTTAGTTTCGTGTTCGGTCATGCACAACTGAATGGACCAGCGGCAGTCATATCGCTTGCGCGACTTCATCCGATGTTCTACCGCATGGAGGATAATGCCGATCTGTTCCTCCGCCGCGTTGTGAAAGAAGCTGTGCATGAACTCGGGCATACATTCGGACTGATCCATTGTCCCGATCCGCACTGTGCGATGTCATTATCCAACGCCATTCAACAGGTGGACGTGAAAAAAGGGGAACTGTGCGACAACTGCTCAATACTATTTGATGAATCTACTAAACAACTACGCCGCTCAGGCGGCATACAGAACTAACGGAGAATGACAATGAAAAAGACTTGGAATATCATGGTGGTTGACGATGAAGAAGTGATGCGGGAATCGCTGGCTGCTTGGCTTCGTGAGGACGGTTATACAGTCGACACTGCTGAATCAGGGAAAGAGGCAGTCGAAAAGACGCGACAAAAGGAATATGCCATCTATTTCGTCGATCTGAAGATGCCAGGAGGACAAGACGGCATTGAAACGATGATGGAGATCCGTACGATCCAGCCGGATGCGTCCATCATTATCGTCACCGCATACGCGACGGTAGATACAGCAATCACGGCGATGAAGGAAGGTGCACAGGAATATATCGTGAAACCGTGCAATCCGGAAGAGATCTCACTTCTGGTGAACAGGATCATCAAGATCAAAAATCTTCAACGGGAGAATTCCATCTTGCGGAAGAAATTAAGCAAGCAGTATAACTTCTGCGACATCATCAGCAAGAATCCGAAGATGATGGAGATCTTCGGACTCATCAAAGAAGTAGCGAGTCTACGCAGCACGGTGATGATCCAGGGAGAGAGCGGTACGGGAAAGGAACTGATCGCCCGCGCTATTCATTTCTCCGGTGACCGTTCAGCACAGCCGTTCGTCGGCGTCTCGTGCGCAGCACTCACGGAGTCCCTACTCGAATCGGAGCTATTCGGACATGAGAAAGGCTCATTCACCGGTGCGACAACTCAGAAGAAAGGGAAGTTCGAGATAGCCGAAGGGGGGACGATCTTTCTGGATGAGATCGGTGATATCTCGCCGAAACTCCAATTGAATCTTCTTCGCGTATTACAGGAACGGAATTTCTACCGTGTTGGCGGAACGGAACAGATCAATGTGGATGTGCGCGTGATCGCAGCAACGAACCGGAATCTTGAAGAAGCCGTGAAAGAGGGAAAGTTCAGAGATGATCTTTTCTATCGTTTGAATGTTATCAATATCCATCTTCCTCCGCTGCGGAACCGCGGCGAGGACATTCCGTTGCTCGTCCATAACTTTATCGAACACATTGCACCTGAGTTAGGAAGGGATGTTGTTGATATCTCCGAAGGTGCACTAAAGATCCTTCTCAATCATCAATGGCCGGGAAATGTTCGTGAGTTGGAGAATGCCGTTGAGCGTGCGATCGTCACGTGCAAGACGAAGATGCTCACCGAGGATGATTTTCAATTCATGCTCACGCATACCGCAGAGAAGAAAACATGGACTGTCCCGACAGAACTGACGCTTGATGAGATCGAGAATCAGGCGATCCAGGCAACGCTCCAAAGAACACACGGTAATATCAAAGAAGCTTCGTCCATCCTTGGAGTGGACCGATCAACACTCTATGATCGGATAAAAAAATATAACATCCCTCGAAATTGAACAGAGGAGGTTTATTCACTACCTTTATAGAATAGTAGTGTCATCCCCGCAACGTGGCCGTTGGCCGAACGTTCCTGTCGGGGATCTTTTTTTATTGAAACAAATATTATGACGAGGAACTACATGTACGATCTTATCATCATCGGCGCAGGTCCTGCGGGTCTCTCCGCGGCCATTGAAGCGCAGGAACAAGGATTATCGTATCTCGTCATTGAAAAGGGAGGGATCGTCAATTCCATTCAGAACTTCCCTGCAGAGATGTCGTTCTTTTCCACTCCTGAGTTGTTGGAGATCGGCGATCTGCCATTCACGTCAGCTCAGATGCGTCCCACACGCGCGGAAGGACTCGAGTATTACACCCGCGTTGCAGGATATTATCAACTGAGATGTAATTATTTTGAAGCTGTAACGTCCGTCCAAAAAGAGGAAATCGGATTTACCGTCATCACAGATAGATCAGAGTATCAATCCCAAAATATTCTCATTGCAACAGGATATTACGACAATCCGAATTACCTGGATATTCCCGGCGAGGATCTTCCTAAAGTTTCACATTATTACGATGAACCGTATCCGTTCTTCCAGCAGAATGTGCTTGTGATCGGTGCAAAGAATTCCGCCGCCATCGCTGCATTGGAATTATATCGTCACGGTGCCAATGTAACACTGGTCCACAGAGGTGAGCGACTCTCCGAAAAGATCAAATATTGGATCCTCCCGGATATTGAGAACCGCATCAAAGAAGGCTCTATTACTGCGCACTTCAATACGAACGTTGTTCAGATCAATGACCGAAGTGTTCTTCTTCAAAATTCCGTTGGTCAATTTGAAATTCCCAACGATTTCGTTTTCGCCTTAACAGGTTATCATCCGGACTATGATTTTCTCGCGTCGTGCGGACTGGAACTTGATCCCGACACAAAAGCACCCAAACTCGATCCGACCACGTTTGAAACGAATGTAAAAGGAATCTATGCCGCCGGTTCGATCGTTGCAGGGAAGAATAACAATTCCATTTTCATCGAAAACGGCCGTCTTCACGGCAAATTG
>JBMOHT010000223.1:0-5773 GCA_049317705.1 Bacteroidota bacterium
GCCCCGGAGGGGCGCACTGTGCTTTTTGTATGTTGGAATAAAATGGCTAACACTTATACACAGATATATATTCAGATCGTCTTAGCCGTACAGGGTCGGCAAAAGCTCATCACCGCAGAACATCGGGAGGAACTCCACAAATTCATCACAGGTATTGTCCAAAACCGGGGACACAAATTGCTGGCAGTTTTCTGCATGCCCGATCATGCTCATATTCTCGTCGGTTTCCAGCCGGTCGGCTCACTCTCCGATCTTGTAAGGGATATCAAAGCTGCATCATCGAAATTCATTAACGAACAACGGTGGATCAGGGGAAGATTCCGGTGGCAGGAGGGTTTCGGAGCTTTTTCTTATTCGCAGACACACATTCACACAGTAATTCGTTATATTTTAAATCAGGAAGCACATCACTCCAAGCAGACATTCGAAGCCGAGTATCTCGACATGCTCACAAAATTCGAGGTGGAGTATCAACACCGATATCTCTTTGATCAGGTGAACTGAACAGGCCGCTCCTACGGAGCTTTTTGTTTGGTTAAGATTAGTGTTTTAATAACGGTCGGCTCCTACGGAGCCGTATATTCACAAAGCAAATATATATTTGAACCAAGGATTAAAAATATTTTGTGAGCGATCTGCAAATTTACTTTTTTCATTTCCATATGATACGAGTGCCCCGTAGGGGCACTCTGTAATTTGCACTAAATTGTTTTTATTGTTAGCGCCCCATCGGGGCGTGCTGTGCTCCTAATGTTACTATGTAAATATACAATGCTTAATTTGAAATAGAATTATCCGACAACCAGTATCCAGTATCTTATTTCTATATACCATTTCATCAAGAATAACATCTATGACATCCTTCTCCTCGCGCCTCGTCTCCATCCAGAAAAAGACAAATTCATTTGTATGTGTCGGACTCGACACCGATCCCGCAAAACTTCCGCTGCATCTTCGCGGCAAAAAGAACGGCATCCTCGAATTTAACAGACAGATCATCAATGCTACGAAGGATCTCGCCTGCGCATATAAGATCAACTTCGCATTCTACGAATCGCTCGGCAAAGAGGGCTGGACCATCATCGAGAAGACCCGCGCACTCATTCCGTCATCGATACTCGCGATCGCCGATGCGAAACGCGGGGACATCGGGAACACTTCCTCACAATATGCGAAAGCCATCCTGACCGATATGGATTTCGATTCCATCACTGTCGCTCCGTATATGGGAAAGGATTCCGTGCAGCCGTTCCTCGACCACAAGAACAAAGGTGTATTCCTGCTTGCGCTCACTTCTAACGCCGGCGCATTCGATTTCCAATATCAGAAGATCGGCAAGAAACGGCTCTTCGAAGAAGTCGTGGCAACTTCACAGAAATGGAATGAACATCATAATCTCGGCTTCGTCGTCGGCGCAACAAAATCAGCGGACATCAAGTCGGTCCGTTCGCTCGCTCCCGATATTCCGTTCCTCGTCCCCGGCGTCGGGGCTCAAGGCGGCTCCGTCGAGGAAGTGATCAAATACGGCTGCACGAAGGACGGTTACAACGTGGTCATCAATGCAAGCCGGAGCATCATCTACGCATCATCCGGTAAGGATTTCGCGGATGCCGCCCGGAGCGAAGCATTGAAACTGAACAACGAGATCAACTTTTTTAGAGATACCCTTTACCCTTAGTGCTTTTCCCTGCCTGCCGAAGGCAGGCGTGTCTCTGTGGTGAAGAACGTTATGCACGAAGACCTCCTCAGACATATCTGGTCACGACAATTGATCGACCCTGAACGGCTCGTCACATCGGATGGACGGGCCGTTCGCGTTTCCTCCCCGGGCAACCTCTCGCGCAAGAGCGGACCGGACTTCCGCGAGGCCCGCATAGAGATCGGCGGGGTGATGTTCACGGGCGATGTCGAGTTCCATCGCACGGCAGCGGACTGGCTGCAGCACGATCATCAGAACGATCCGAACTTCAACTCCGTCATCCTGCATGTTGTCCTCTTCGGCGATGCTCCGCCGACACACTCGCACAGCGGAAGAGTCATCCCGACGGTCGTCCTCGAACCGTTCCTGCTCTCATCTGTGGACCGAATCGCCGATCAGCTCTCACGCGAAGAACATGCCTCCCGGCGGAATGAGATTCCCTGCACTTCCATCAATGATCCTATTGAACCCGAACTCATTGGTGAAGTGCTCACGCTGATGTATCGTGAACGTCTGCAGGAAAAGATCCTTCTGCTTCACGAGCGGCTGTGCGACATTATCTTTTCACAGCAGCGCTCGGTCGGCGAACCGCATCCTCCATACCCTGAATTGATCGACGAGATCCCTCTCCCCGATGCGAAGATCAGTAAAGAACTGCTTCAGCAGAAACTTCCGTGGGAACATTTACTGTACGAACAATTGATGGACGCGCTCGGATATTCCAACAACCGCGGACCGATGAAACAACTCGCGGAATCCGTTCCTCTTCATGTATTGAAGAAGACGGAGGCAGCAATTCCCGGCGGATTCTCTCCTCTTCAGCTCGAAGCGGTACTCTTCAGAGCATCAGGATTGCTTCCCGTTCTTCCACAAGTGACGGATCAGGATTCGAAGGTCTACCTCCATCTGCTCCTGTCCGCCTGGAACGAACTCCCACAAAGGATCGCTCTCTCACCGCTGCAGCCGGATGCGTGGAATTTCTCGCCGACGCGTCCCTCAAATTTCCCGACGATCCGCATCGCTACAGCTAGTGTGTTCCTGCACAGACTCCTGTCGCACTCACTCCTCAAGTCCATCATCGTCATCGTCGCGGGTCGGTTCTCGTCAACACAGTCAAAGATCGAACAGCTCATCGCGCTGTTCGATGCCGGCGAACATCCGTTTTGGAATTACCATTATTCATTCGCCGAAGCGGTCCACCAGCGGCACGCCGTGCTGGGACGCTCCCGCACACTCGATATTCTCGTGAATGTTATCGTCCCATTCAGTGCGCTCTATGCAAAAATGTTCGGAAATGCCGAGTTGTTCGATCACTGCTTGAATCTCGCCTTGGAACTCCCGTTATTGGAGGAGAATTCCATCCTGAAACGGATGGAGAAACAGTTGATGAAAAAGAAATTACCGCTGCATCATGCGTACCAGCAGCAGGGATTGCTCCAGCTGCAGAAACGATACTGTTCAACTGCACGCTGTACTGCATGTTCTATAGGAAAGAGACTTCAACGAAAATGAACTGGCTCTTACTCATCGATACCGAATTGGGCCGCATCCGTCCCGGACAGAATGCGGGAAAGGTCCGCACGACCGCGCGCCGCATCGGCGGCATCGCGCTGAAGAAATTGTACGGCAGTCCGTCCGATAATTTTCTGCAGCAGCTGCAGACGGCCGCCAGTGACGATTCACTTCCGGAGATTGTCCGCTCCGCTGCTGAGCGTCTCATCACGCGGCTCGATGAGAATTTTTCCTCTCCGTCCACCGATCCCGTCGGCGATGCTATGCTCATTGTGGACCATGTGAAACAGATGACCTCGTAACTTCTCCGTTCGAATTTTCCCGGATTCTCCGTATCTTGAACGGTGAATTCCGAACATCCATACCGCGTACTGCTCTATTATAAATTCGTCCCCATCAACGGCTACGCTCTCTTCGCTCAGCATCATTTCCATCTCTGCTGGCTGCTCGGCTTGCGGGGACGCATCCTCATCTCTCCCGAAGGGATCAACGGCACCGTATCCGGTACCGCCGAACAGACCGAATGTTACATCACCACACTGACGATGGATCCGCGCTTCTCCGATATGGTCTTCAAAACGGATGAAGCGGACGGACATGTGTTCGACAAACTGTTCGTCCGAGTAAAGGATGAACTCGTCACTTTCCGCACCGGAGAGAACGGCAGTCCGCTGAAACAGACCGGCAAACATCTTTCACCGCAGGAATGGTACGAGGCGATGCAGCGGGATGATGTGTTGATCCTGGACGGCCGTACCGATTATGAATTCGATCTGGGACATTTCCGAAATGCCATCCGTCCTCCCGTAAAGTCCTTTCGGGACTTCCCACAATGGATCCGCGAGAATCTCGGCGATCAAAAGGATAAGACGATCCTCACCTACTGTACCGGCGGGGTCCGCTGTGAGAAACTGACCGCGTTCATGCTGAGTGTAGGATTCAATAATGTTGCGCAGCTGGACGGCGGCATCGTCACGTACGGCAAAGACCCGAATGTGAAAGGAAAATTGTGGGACGGACTCTGTTACGTCTTCGATCAGCGTATCTCCGTTCCCATCAATCATGCGGGGGACGGAATTCCCGTCTCAGTCTGCGTACATTGCGGTGAACCGACCATCCGCTATGTGAACTGCGCCAATCTGGATTGTCACAAGCAGCATTTTTCCTGTGAACAATGCGAGCAACGGACCGGCCGTTCCTGCTCTGCCGAATGCGAACACGCTTCCCGAAGAGAACCTATCAGCGTCGGCTGAAGCAACTACCGAAAGATTTTCCTATACTACACCATACGATCATCGCAGGATCCTATGGCTGACCAACAATTGACCGAACTCAATCCCTACCGCGCACTCATTCGCCGAATGTTCCTTGCGGCAGTATTCATGAATGCTGCCGCCGCTGCCGCGTGGATCGGAGGTCAGCAGTTCGCTGGTCTCTGTCTTGCTCTCTTTGCCCTCTGCATCTCCATTGTCATTGTGATCTTCCGATTCGCCGGACGCAAAGCGGCGCGCAAGATCATATTGTTATTGAACGGAGACGGAGTGCTTGCACGATGGGAATATCCCGATAATATCTTTCAGCGGTATATCGATGCGGAATTCGCACGGCAGCGTTCCAATGCGAATATTCTGCTGATCGTCTTCCTGATCGCCGGTCCGGTCGTTGGCATTGCTGAGGGAGGAATGAACGGCATCTGGATCGGTATCGGATTGGGAGTCGCTCTCGGCGCATTCGCCTATTCGCTTGGATACGGTCTGGCGGCCGAATTCCGGAAACGCGGAATGACCCCGCCGCATGAGGCCTATCTTTCCCAATCCTCCGTCTATCTCAACGGCATGTTCGTGGACTGGAACAGTATGGGATCACGGCTTGTCTCCGCAGAGATAAAGAAGGATGACGGAACGGGAATGCCCTCCATCTTCATCATCTATACGGTGCGGGACAGATACGGCGAGCAATTCAAAGAACTGTATGTTCCCATCCCCGACGGAAAGATCCACGAAGCACAGAAGATCATCACGCAATTACAATAATGATGGATATCGACCACGTGCAATCTGCGAACCAAAAGAACCGCCGTGAATTCCTTCACACCGCCGCTTGCGCTGTCTGTATCGGCGCTTTGGCGCCGTTCATTTCATCATGCGATACTCCGGCCGATGCTCCCGTGGACACATCCCTTCCGCTGATCGAGGGGGAGCCGGTGATCGATCTTTCCGTTGAGACGGGACTGCATCACGATGGTGCAGCAGTGAAGAAACGGTTCTCCGTCGTGAACAGCGGCAAGACCGTCATCGTCGTACGACTGACGTCCACTACCTATACCGCGTTCGCCGCTCAATGCACACATCAAGGAACGGAGATCGGCCTTCCCTCAAGTTCCGTGATGATCTGTCCGAACCACGGTTCAAAATTCAACGCCAATACCGGTGCAGTAGTGCAGGGACCTGCCGCCGCGGCATTGACGAAATTCAATGCAGCATTCGACAGCGGAAAGAATACGGTGACTCTATCATGAAAAATATACACGGCAAGGAAATATCACGGAGAGGTTTTCTGTCG
>JBMOHT010000224.1:0-5749 GCA_049317705.1 Bacteroidota bacterium
TCCACTAAATTACTAAACATCCATTGTGGGATTTTGTGTTCGCCCGCCGCGTTATTTGGCGGGCCTTCGTGTCTTTTTGCCAAAGGCATCCCTTTGGGAGTGACAAATTGCTGACACCATCGAAATTATTTATAGAATATGCTGATCAAACACTCTTGATCGTTTCAATGTTCTCATGATAGACCACTCCGCGTTCTTTCAATCCATTGAGCATGAATTCGACACACGATGTATTTTGTCCGATGAATTCCGGCGGTGAGATCCCTTTCCGTGTGAACAATCCTTTCGCGACCATACGCAGTGCGGTTGTCGCCGTGTATCCCGTTACGCGAGACATCGAGTGGACATTCGTCACCGCATCATGCCGGTCCATCAGATCGTACGTGTAGCGGAGTTTATCGTTCCCCTTTTTTCCTTCCACGATCACTTTCATCACCGTGAACTCTTCGTCATCCTCCTTCAATTCCCACATCGGGAAGAGGAGTTTTGTTGCGACATCGAGCGGACGGATCTTCACGCCCTTCACATCGATCTCTTTCTCGCTGAAGAATCCCGATTCACGCAGGACCATGATCTTTTCGATGTGTCCCGGATAACGCAATGTTTTTTCCTTCATGTTCGGCGCTTTCAGTGTGACCGCAAGCGAGCGGAGTCCGTCACTGTTGAATGCTTCGAGCGTGCCGATGTTCGGGAACGAAAGGAATTCCGGATCGGAGAGCGCAGGACGGGTCACCAGGACGCCGTTCTCTACGTACCGGGCGGGACGCGTGTACTCTTCGATAACGTCAATGGGAGAGAAGGGAGCTTTGTATTCATACGGCCAATCGCGGATGACCGGCAGACCGCCGACATAGATCAATACGGTCTCGATTGAATCGAGCAGATGATCGACATATCCTGCCAGAAGATTGCTCATACCCGGAGCGACGCCGCAGTCCGTCACCGCGATGACATTCTTCTCTTTGGCAAGCGCATCGAGCAGAAAGCAATCCTCCGGGAAGAATGCGATATCCACTACGTTCTTGCCGGCAGTGATGATCTGCTTCATTGTGTTGAATCCCATGAAACCGGGGACAGCATTCAGGACGATATCGGCCTGCGCTAATAATTTCTGCAGTTCTTCATTGTTGGAAAGATCCGCCTGGATCTTTTTTATAGGAAGGGCTGATGATATTTTATTGAGACTGTCGGTGCTGCGGTCCGCAACGGTGACAGTGAATGATGGATCGTTAGCAAGATCGGCCGCCATGGGGCGACCGACAAGGCCTGAGCCGAGGACGAGGACGTTCATTGATTCTCCAAATAAAAAAATAATGTTTACGAACACCTTCCAGGTTTTAAAATACCTGGAAGGTGTTAGGTCATTTCGAATATTATCCCGGCAAAAGTTATCGGGATTCAGAATGACAATGAGTAAAGAATGATGAAGAAAGGGAGGATCATAATCCGCTGAAACGATTCATGTAGCAGATCGTTGCACTCAGATTCTGTATGTGGGAAGTGTGTGTGATCGTCGGTCCTTAGGATTGACAACGGAACATTATGACGGCTTCAATGTATCGAAGCCGCGGTACGAAATCAAGTATCGGCGGGAGTTCTTTTTATTTTACCAGCAGCAATTTCCGTGTTTGAACGAATGTCCCCGACTCCATCCTGCAGAGATACATTCCCGCAGAAACATCGGCGTTCCAATGGGCGATGTGGGAACCTGATTCGACGGTGCCGTCCACCAAGGTGGCTACATTTTGTCCCAGGACATTGAAGATCCGCAGTGTTACATGTGTTGACTGCGGAACATCGAACTGGATCGTTGTGCTCGGATTGAACGGATTGGGAAAATTCTGCTCCAACCGGAATTCCTTCGGCATCACTGCGAACGCATTATTTACCGATGCCGGTGAAGAAACGATGCGGATATCGTCCAGCCATAATTCTTTTCCCGATAGACTTGCCTGTTCCGCGACGATCTCGAATCGGTCGACCGCTTTCCACTCGAATAATCCTGCCGGATTGTACCACGTGCTGTCCCACGAACCGGTCTCGGACATGTTCTTTAACTGAATGGAGTAGGTATGCCAGTTCCCGTCCCACGTAACGTTCAGACCGGTAACAGTCGAACTCATCCGCCAGGGATGATCAGAAGGAGAACTCTTTGTGTCGACAAATCGTATGTCGAATTTGAGTCCGGGCGAAGAACTTTTCACACGCATCTGCAGCCAGTATCCGTTGTTCTTCAGCAGCGAAAGGTCCTTGTCGGGAACAAAATCAAAACCGACGCGGTCATATTGCGCGCCGTTCTTCCAATTGATGCAATATTTTCCGCTGAACGGTCCCGAGGCATAAAGGTCGATACCCGCTCCGTTGTTGGACTGGACAACATTCTGTCCGAAATAATCTCCGTACAATTCCACAGCGGACGAATCCGGTTTGATAGAGAAGATACTTTGAGGAGGAATGTTGAATCCCATCGCGGAAATGAGCGGTATATTCAGATCATAATCGAACATCGCGGCGGACCCTTTTTTGAAGATGCCGAATGCTCCCTGATAATCCCACGATGTCCACGGGATCCCTTTCTCTTCGAGATAGGAGCGGACGGTCTGGTAGTACCGCACACGGTCCTCGTTGATACTGTTCCTGTCGAACGCACCGAACTCGCCGCAGAAGAGTTTTACATTTTTGTTCTTTTGAAAATTCACCGCAATGTCCAGGATCTTTTTAACATTCGCCGCGGTGCCGATCGTGCTGTAGTTATTGTAATCATTTTGGTAATACGTGCCGTTCAGCGCCGTCGGGAACACGGGCATGCGCGCGGCATCGTACGGGAAAGGAATTCCCGCAAGCGGCTCCATGGAGGGAGAGGCCCAACTTGCCCCCTGATGCGTGAAGATGAACGGATCGTAAAAATGGAATGTATAGATGAGATTGGTATCCGGATACCAGGGCATCGCATTGAGATTGTTGTAACTGTTCCAGCCCGCAGGACCGATGACGATGGTGTGCTTCGTATCTACGGAACGGATGGTATCGATGACCATCTGCTGAATGATGTTCCAGACAACATCGTTGATGCCGTGCGGCTCGTTCAGCACCTCATAATAGACCAGAGAAGACCGATTCTTAAAATGCGCCGCCATCTGCTTCCAGACCGGTGCGAGAATGATGCCGACATTCGGCTGCGTATTCACAGCAGGGTCGAAACTATGATTGTCCAATATAATATGCATCCCTAGTTCTTCCGCCCAATTCACCGCCTCATCAAGAAAATCGAATAGCAGTGGATCGATCGTATAATCAGGACTGCCCGAAGTCATATTGTGCATGGCAATGGGAAGACGGATCACATCGCATCCGAGCGATTTGATGTTCTGAAAATCCTTTTTCGTGTATTTCGTGAACTGGATCTGACGTGCACTCGGCTGCTCCATCCATGTGCTGAGGTTGACGCCGCGTTTGAATGGCACCTCTCCGGCCGGAAGAGATGTTACAAACGGGAAAATTAACAATGCTGAAAAAATAAATTGTTTCATTAGTATCCTTAAGGAGTTTGCCATGAAGGCACAATGACACAAATGATGGAAAAGAGTATTCCATTAAATATTTGTGGGATTTTGTGCCTTGGTGCTTTTGTTGCGAACAACGTAAAAATTATACTTCCGTTGTTGTCTTTAAATAATGCTTTCGATATTCCGACGGTGTTTGTCCGCACTGCTCTTTGAATAACGTGTTGAACGTTGCCTTCGAATTGAATCCCGCATCGAACGCGATGGAAATAATTTTCAGATGCTGCTTTACCGGATCTTCAAGGTCCTTTTTCACTTCGTCAAGACGATAGCCGTTCACAAAATCGTAGAAATTCTTTTTCTGTCTTGTGTTGATCACTTCGGAAAGATTGTGCGGTGAAACAGAGAGCGCCTCCGAAAGCTCGGTAAGCGTCAACTGACTGTTCCGGTAGAACTTCTTTTCATCCATCAATCGAAGAAGTGACGCATGCAGAAGGTCTGCCGTCTCTTCGGTCAGTCCTGACCGTTCATATTTGACCGCTGCCGTCTGTTCGATCTCTTCCACCACATGCATTGCCTTTTCTACGATCGGATCGGCGAGGACCTCGGTCTTGACGAGTCCTCCGTATCCCATTCCATAGACATACATCGCGAAACCGATGGAGGAGAGGATGAAGTTGGAGACGTTGAGTCCGTTTAGCATCAGCAGGTCTTCGAGCACGAAGAGCGATACGGCGGCGAGTCCGGCGATGGTGATGTTCCGCAGCCACGTCAGCCGGATCGATTCGACGGACGAGGCGACATCCTTCACATGAAGATCGTACCGGTTGATGGATCGGATGCTGAGCACCAGGTAGATGAGTCCTTGCAGTATCACCATACCGTTAAAGATCCTGAGCAGTACGGGAGTTACGGACGCATCGGCGGTTCCCGCCTGAGAGAGATCGATCAACGATGACGAGATGAAGATGAACAGAACGGTCTCGTACAGTGCGAATGGAATGAAATGAGCAAGTTCTTTAAGTGTGAACCGCTGTGAGCGTCCGATGAGATGTTTCGTGTACAGCCAGTGGAGTGGAAGTGCGATGAGCGGGAATCCGCTGATGAGAAAAATGTACGGATGCGCTCCGTAGATCCCTGTGTCCTGCAGCAGCAGGTGGACGAGCACGAGCGTGTAGCTGAACATGAGCAGTGCGAGATACCGGTTCGCAAAGACCGCGCGGTGCTTCTGCACGATCAGCACTGAGAGAAGGAATCCCTGCGCAGCAGCGATGATGACCAGGATATTCGGAAGATTCAGTTCCATAAGGAAAGATAGCGGATAATGAGGTGAACAACAACGGACAAAAACCGGCCGCCTGTTTCAGGACGAATTGTTTGAACAACAACAAAATGCTACATTGGTCAGTCATTGCCCATAGAATTCACCGGAGTTGATTTGTACAAACTTGTTTTAGCAGACGCCGACGATACGCTCTTTGATTTCAGTGCGACCGAACATTCCGCCGTTGAACGGACCTTTGCCGGAATGGATGCCGGCATCCCTCACGAAGAACTCATTGCCGAATATCACCGCATCAATAAGATCCTTTGGAAAGAGGTGGAGGTCGGAACGATGGACACAAAGCGTCTCCGCTCTGAGCGGTTCCGCCGTCTTTTCAATGAGTTGAAACTGCCGCACTCTCCCGTGGAATACGGCGAGAGATATATCGGATATTTGAGCGAAGGAACGACGCTGCTGGAAGGTGCCGAGGAATTGTGCCGGCTGTGGAGTGCGCGCTGTCCGCTGGTGATCGTAACGAACGGCATTGCCGATGTGCAGCGGGCAAGGATCGAACGTTCCGTTATCCGTCCATACATCAGCGGCATTATCATATCCGAAGAGGTCGGGGCAAGTAAACCGGACGCGCGCATGTTCGAAGCAGCATTTGCCTGTGTAGGCCACACAGGCAAACAGAGTGCGGTGATGATTGGGGATTCTCTCACGTCGGACATCCAGGGAGGGATGAATTTCGGGATCGATACGTGCTGGTACAATCCGAAGGGACTGCCGAATACGCTTGAGAAAGAACCGACATATCAGGTGCAATCGCTCAGTGAACTGAAGAGTATCATTTAAAATGTTAGTCATGGTGAGCGAGCCCCGCGTTAGCACAACGGCGAGACCCCCGCTATTATGGAAAATATTAACGGGGTGCCGCTCATATGAATGTTTTATGGCGGCAGAACCACACCGCAGAGTTCGC
>JBMOHT010000225.1:0-5673 GCA_049317705.1 Bacteroidota bacterium
TGGTGGAATTCAACACGATCATGTCGAGATTCTTCTTCTCCAGCTTCAGCCGCGCATTCGCGATCTCGTTCTCTGTCTCAAGAGCGAATCCGACCAGGATCTGTTTCTTCGATTTCTTCTCTCCGAGTGCGCGGAGGATATCCGGCGTTGAACGGAGTTCAATGGTCATTCCCGCATCTTTTTTCTTGATCTTCTCTTTCGCTTTCACGGCGGGAGCATAATCCGCAACGGCGGCGGACATGATGATGATATCCTGTTTCTTCGCGTGTGACATCACGGCATTGTGCATCTCTTCGGCGGTCTCCACGTCGATCCGTTTCACATTCCTCGGTGTGCCGAGAGTGACGGGACCGCTGATGAGCGTAACGTCCGCACCACGCAGTGCAGCGGCGTTCGCAAGAGCGAATCCCATTTTGCCGGATGAACGGTTGCCGATGAATCTCACCGGATCGATCGGTTCATGCGTCGGTCCTGCGGTGATCAATATTTTTTTCTTCTTCAGATCGAGCGGAGTCTTTTCGATCACATCTCTGACGTATTCCACAATGGTCTCAGGTTCAGGAAGTCTGCCCGGTCCCAAAAGACCGCTTGCCAATTCGCCTGTCTCGGGAGGAATGATGAAGCATCCTCGTCCTCGCAGCGCGGAGAGATTCTCCTGCGTCGCCTGATTCTCCCACATGTCCAGGTCCATCGCCGGTGAAATGATGAGCGGACAACGGAGCGCAAGGATCGTTGACGATAATGCATCTTCGGCATAACCGTGAGTGATCTTTGCGATGGTATTGGCGGTGGCCGGGGCAACGAGCATTACGTCGGCCCAGAGTCCGATATCGATATGTTTCACGCTGCGGCTGGTGGAACTGTGCTTGTTCTCCGGCCAGAGTGAAACGACGACTTCTTCCTGCGAAAGGGTGGAAAAGGTGAGAGGGGTGACGAATTCCGTCGCGGCCGGGGTCATCATCACGCGTACGTTCGCGCCGGCTTTTTTCAGGAGCCGAACAACGGTGCACATTTTATAGACGGAGATTCCGCCGGTGACACCGAGAGCGATATTTTTGCCGGCCAGCATGAGAGGTTATAGAACCTTCGGAAGGTTTGAAACCTTCCGAAGGTTGTAATGCATTATTTCTTGATCTCGAGCGGTTCTTTGTAGCGGTATTCCAGCTGATCCGCCATGAGTTCGTCGATCGCTTCCTCGGTCGGCTTCGGACGAGCTTCGAATTCCAGGCTCACTTTCAGCTGATCGGGATTGGAGATCTCTTCGTCCATATCTTCATTCGCATTCGGAAGAGCGACGAGGTTCTCGATACGCTGCGTGAACTCGATCTTCGTCTCTTCGTTGATCTGACGCGAACGTTTGGAAAGGACAACGATCGCTTCGTACACGTTCGCCGCTTTTGCTTCCAGGTTCTTGATCTCGAGGGTTTTAATTGCCATTGTTGATGCCTCTGTTGGTTGTTATGATGTAATATGTTCCGTAATTATCGTGTCCACATCCGTGATCGCCTTCTCCAGCTGATCGTTCACCACCGTCACGTCGAACTGCTTTCCTGTTTCCAATTCCATTGCCGCGCGCTGCAGGCGTTTCTGTATCTTCGCTTCATCCTCGGTCTTCCGGTTGCGCAGCCGCTGCTCCAGCACTTCCAGACTCGGCGGCACGATGAAGATCAGCACGCTCTCGTTCGGATACATCCTGCGGATGGAAAGAGCACCTTTCACGTCCACATCGAAGATCATCGAGTGTCCCGCAGCCAATGCCCGGTCCACTTCGCGCTTCAGTGTTCCGTAGTGATTGTCGAAGAAGAACTCATGTTCAACGAATCCTCCCGATGCGATCAATCCTTCGAATTCCTCTTTGGAAAGGAAGAAATAATCCTTTCCGTTCACTTCACCGGGACGCATTCCGCGTGTCGTTGCCGAGACGGAGAATTCGAAATCGGAATATTTCTTCAACAGCGGTTTGATGATGGATGTCTTGCCGCCGCCGCTGGGTGATGCAAATGCAAAAAGTTTTGCTGTGCTCATCGATACTTCAAAAATTCCGAAATTGTCAATCCGATATCTTTGGCAATCTGTCGTAATAAGAACGGCGAGATGTCTCTGCCTTGGTGAAACGGGACCGTCGTCATTCGTCCATCTGAGTGCTGGAACTGTTTATGCGAACCTTTTTGACGGATCTCTATGAATCCGATGGTTTCCAATATCTTGATGACCTCACTCGGCTTGAGGACCGGAACGTTACCCATTACTTACACCGTGATCATTTGGGTTCCGACGAATTCGGCTTCCATTTTTGGTTCGCCGCCTTCCAAGATCATTTCAACCACTTCCTGAAGATTTTGTTTCAGCTCATCGAGAGTTTCGCCCTGCGAATGAGCGCCGGGAAACCCGGGAATGTATCCAACAAATAAACCGGTGTCAGAATCTTTTTCTACAACAGCAGTGAATGATTTCATCGCACTCCTCCGTTATTCGAAATTCTGCAGCTGTTCGCGGATCTTTTCCAATTCTTCTTTGATGCCGACAACAATGTGCGCGATCTCCACGTCGTTGCATTTCGAACCGATGGTGTTCGCTTCGCGTCCCATTTCCTGAATGAGGAAGTTCAGTTTGCGTCCTTCGGACTCTTTGGACTGCAGTGCTTCCAAAAAGAACTTGTTGTGGCTGCGGAACCGGACGCATTCTTCTGTTACATCCAGCTTCTCGGAGAGGATCGCGATCTCCAGTTCCAACCGTTGATTGTTGATGACACTCTTATCCGTGACCAGCGCTTCCACTTTTTCCAGAAGACGTTTCCGCTCTTCGGGGATGCGTTTCTTGGAGAGCTGTTCCACAGTGTCGATATTCTTGTTGATCTTCGCGATGCGCTCTTTGGAGTCGCGCGCGAGTTCCGTTCCCTCTTTTTCCCGCATCTTCTTCAGTCCGTCCACCGCTTTGTTGAGCGCTTGGACGAACACTTTCCATTCCGTTTCGTCCTCGACAGCTTCTTTGGTCTGAAAGATCTCGGAGAAGTGAAGCAGGTGTTCCAAAGAGACCGGCTGTTTGATCTTTGCTGTCTTGCGGAGCTGTTCCAGAACGGCGGTGATCTCTTTTGCTTTCTTCTTATCGACGGTGATGGTCAGCTCATCGTCTTTTTCCTCGTCCTTCGTTGCGCTGAGCGAGATCTTACCGCGGGCGATCTTGGATTTGATGATCTCTTTGATCTCGTTCTCGCGCTGCGAGATGGCTCTCGGTGCGCGGGTGGAGATCTCCAAAAAACGGTTATTGACGCTGCGAAGTTCTACGGTAAACGTGACCCCTTTTAAAGAGGCTTCACCCTTGCCGAATCCGGTCATGCTTTCGATCATAATTCCGTCGTTTTCTGGTGCTGCTGATAAAAAAACCTTTGGAGCAATACCCCAAAGGTCGAGCTTTTCTATACAAAAATACGAAAAAACGAAAGGGCAGACAAGAAAAACCTTTCCACCCCAATCCACAGGTTATCCACACTCTTTGGGACGGGAATGTCATGAAAACGGGCATTTTTGCATGAAAAAATTCAACGGTTGATAACTTTACAAATTCCGTTCATTGAAAAATAACGACTTAGAAAGGTCATTGCGGGGAATCCCTTAACCGAAAGCGCAATGTTCTTGAGTGAGGGAAAACCGTTGACGGAGGTCAAATTAAAAAATTTCTAAGACAAAATTGTCTTTGGAAAAAACACAAACTGTGTATATTAGAAGATAAGAAAAAGTGAGAGAGAATTGACGAAACGCGTGCTGTTGTGGATGCTGCTGGTTCAAATGATGTCGGCGCAGGCACAATTATGGTATCAAAAGCAGAACGGAAACATCGGTCCAGCCATGAGCGTTGCAGTGAATGCTCAAGGGGGGATCTTTGTGTCTGTTTACAACAAGGGAATCTACCGCTCCCTTGATACCGGTGCTACGTGGAGTCAGATCGCTCCGTTCACGGACGGTGTCTGGTCAATGGCAGTGCGAAGCAGCGGCGAGATCGTCGCGGCGCTCTGGTCCAGAGGCGTCTACCGGTCTACCGACAACGGAACATCGTGGACGCAGACTGATTCCAATAAACTGCATGCGGATGTCCGCGCGATCAATCATCTTGATGAGATCATTATCGAAGCGGAAGGGACGTTGTTCCGCTCAACGAACAACGGTGCGGAGTGGATCCAGTCCACAGTTGGAGGAACATCCGTTGCGGTGAAAGGAGATACGATGTTCGCCGCAAAAGGGACGTCGGTATTCCGCTCAATTGATAACGGGAAGAACTGGACATCGCTCACATCACTCTCATCCTCAACTTACTCGCTACTCGCGGATCCATCCGGATCGATCTTTGCCGGAGGATATTGCAGCGATACTTCAGCGGCACCGTCTATCTTCTCCTATAATAGTGAAGCACAGACGTGGAGCGGCAACGGTCCCCGCTCGACCATCAACGCGCTGCTCCGCCGGAACGGCGGCGTGCTCTTCGCCGCGTCGCACGACAGCGGATTCTATTTCTCCACCGATCACGGCGCCGTGTGGCATCAATACAACAACGGACTCTCATCGAAGAAGATCTATTCCCTCGCACTGCTGAACGATACGACCATTGTTGCGGGGACGCTCGACGGTATCTTCTTCAGCACCGGACCGCTCAGTGCGATCCTTCCGGTGGAACTGACATCGTTCACGGCATCGGTGAGGAATTCGATCGTGCATCTGCGCTGGACGACCGCGACGGAAGTGAACAATTTCGGATTTGAACTTCAGAGAAGGACGGCTGCACATATTCGTTCGGCAGTTCCTGTGCAGGAGGAATGGAGCACACTCGGTCTCATTGAAGGTGCGGGAACATCCAACGCACCGCGGGAATATCAGTATCTGGACAAACTGCCGGAGAGCGGTGTGTATGAGTACCGGCTGAAGCAGATCGACCGCGACGGGAAGATCCATTTTTCATCCGTCATTGAAGTGACAGCGGTGACCGCTCTTCAGAGGTTCACGCTCGAACAGAATTTTCCGAATCCTTTCAATCCTTCCACCACGATCTCATATTCCATCCCCGCATCCGAATACGTATCGCTCCGTGTGTTTGATCTTCTCGGACGAGAAGTGTCGCGTCTTGTGAACGCGATACAGAATGCCGGCGACTACTCCGTAACACTTGATGCATCATCGCTGTCGAGCGGAATGTATCTCTACACACTGCGCAGCGGCAATGCGTCTGTGACGAAACGGATGATGCTGGTGCGGTGATGACGGTGTGCGGGCCATGATGATAGACCATGACTAAAGTCATGGCTTTCAATGTTGGTTGTTCTTCTTAGCGCTACTTCGCGTTCTTCGCGGATTATTATTCCTACATGGATCCTTCGACTCCCTCGCCGTAGAACGGCTCGGTCGCTCAGGATGACTTTTTTGGCTTTACGATACGATTGAATTGTTATTTATGTGCTGTTGTTATTCTTCGTGTCTATTCCCGCCAAACAACAGGCGGGCAGGCGTGTTATTCGTGGATCGTTCTTCTTCATGCACTTCGTTGATGAGTGACGGTCAGCCATGACTAAAGTCATGGCTTTCAATGTTGGTTGTTCTTCTTAGTGCTACTTCGCGTTCTTCGCGGATTATTATTCCTGCATGGATCCTTCGACTCCCTCGCCGAAGAACGGCTCGGTCGCTCAGG
>JBMOHT010000226.1:0-5563 GCA_049317705.1 Bacteroidota bacterium
AAAGAGATCAATTTTT
The DNA here is from genome assembly GCA_049317705.1 of Bacteroidota bacterium. Taxonomy (GTDB): domain Bacteria; phylum Bacteroidota; class Ignavibacteria; order UBA10030; family UBA8401; genus UBA8401. Next base: position 17 of record JBMOHT010000226.1, read on the forward strand.
TCCGTATCATTCAGGAAGGGATCAACAATATCCTGAAACATTCCGGTGCTGCTCAGGCATCATTCATGATCCGTCGCACAGATACATCGATCACCGCCTCGCTGTGGGATAACGGAAAAGGTTTTGATATTCTGTCGCTCAAAGAAGGGCTGGGAATGACCGGTATCCGCGAACGGACGAAGATCCTCGGCGGAACATGCGACATCAGATCCACCCCCGGCGATGGGACCACAGTATTGATCACCATACCAGTACAAAAGATATGACAACAAGACGAACGATCGTGATCGCCGATGATCATCCTCTCATGCGTAAAGGACTCCGCCAGGTGGTGGAATCCATGCCGGAAACCGAAGTGATCGAAGCGGAGAACGGTGAAGAAGCATTACAGATCATCCGCGAGCAGTGTCCTTCGCTTGCATTGTTGGATATCGAGATGCCGAAGATGACGGGGTTCGATGTCGCAAAGCGGGTGAATGATGAAGCGCTGCCGGTCTCGATCATCTTCCTGACGATGTACAAAGAGGAACAGGTCTTCAATAAAGCGATGGACACCGGAGTGAAAGGATATGTGCTTAAAGAGAATGCGATCTCCGAAGTGCATCAATGCATCGCCGCAGTTACAGAAGGGAAATATTTCCTCAGTCCGTCCATCTCCGATTTTCTCATCCGGCGGAATTCCCGTCTTACTGCTCCGGCGCAGGACAACAGCGGTATCTCATTGCTGACCCCTGCAGAACGGAATGTGCTGAAACTGGTCGCTTCCATGAATACCAACCAACAGATCGCCGATGCGCTGAACATCAGCATCAAGACGGTCCACAATCACCGCAATCACATCTGCGACAAGCTCGGACTCCGCGGCACCCACGCATTGCTGAAATTCGCCACCGAACATTCCGCGCAATTATAATTTTTGGTATTGGGCAACAGGCCATCATTGTCATTCCTCTGTCATAAAGTGATGGCTTCGCCAATGGGGTCAATTCGTGACGAAACCCGGTTGTCAGGTGAGTAATCGCCGGGTAAGGAATCCGATGAATTGAGTCTGCCTCATTCTTCATTCTGCATTCTTCCTTCCTCGTTCAATAACTCACATTTTCAATTTTCCATTCTCAATTGTTCATTGATCTTCCATAGGTACTTCTACCCATACGAATGAGCACTTCTCTCCATTGTAATAGATCTGTAAATCGGACAAATTGCTCCAGTTATAGTAGGGGATCCTCCTCTCTCATGTTACCTACCATTTGGGGCGTTGTAATGAAGATCATGATCGTGGATGACCACACCGATATGCGCAGGATGCTTCGCAGCATCGTTACGGACAGTGGCAGGAATAATGATGAGATCATCGAATGTGCGGACGGTGAAACAGCAGTCGTTCAATATCCGGTCCATCATCCTGACTGTGTGCTGATGGATGTTCAATTGAGAAACATGAGCGGATTCGACGCAACGGAAAAGATCTATGAAACCGATCCGAATGCATCGGTTATTTTCATCACAAGCCATAACACATCCGCATTCCGCACGAAAGCGAAACTTCTCCATGCCAAAGGTTTTGTTATCAAAGATAATCTATCAGAATTAGAACACATCATCCATTCAATTCCATAGGGGGTATCATGAAACTGTTTCTACAACGCTTCTCATACATTCTGACGTTCATCGTCACCGCTGCGGTGACGGCGTTCGGACAATTCGCCGTCTCATCGACATCGCCGACGAAGAATGCGATCGATGTTGCGGCAAACACCAACATTACGATCACATTCAACCAGGATGCAAACGCAGCCAATATCATCGACAATTCGAATCTTATCGTCACCGGCTCGATGTCCGGAAGACATTCATTCACCAAATCGTACAATGCCGGTACGTTCACCCTTACGGTGGATCCGAATAATGATTTTTTACCCGGTGAAATTGTGACATTCAAGATCATGTATGGTATCCAGGACCAAGCGAACACAACAGCGCTCGGTGTGAGCAAGCAATACTCGTTTACTGTTGCTTCAGGCGGCACAGGGCAGGGGTATTTTACATCTGGAGATTATTTTACCGGCAGTATCAATAACAACACAGTAAGAATATATCCCGTGGATTTTGACAAAGATGGTGATATTGATATTGCGTCGTTTCGATCGATGGTAAGCAACTCGAATTATATTGATCTCGCTCGCAAGAATATTGCCAATTCATATACGAATGAAACGGCATTGCAGTATAGCGGCGGGTATAATATGAAATCGCTCGCATTCAGCGATATCAATCGCGACCAATATATCGACATCGTTGCGTTTGCCGCGCCTGGCGGCACGGATATAACAACTGCTTCAGTGATCATCAATAATTCCGGCACATTAAATCCTCCTTCATCAACAATTAGTCCTAATGCAACGTTTAATACCACCAATACTACCGGTGGATTAGTGGCTGATGTGAACATGGATGGATACGACGACTTTGTGATGGTCAACAAAGGACTTACCGGTGCGGTGCCGTTTTATAGCTCCAGCGGAACTTCATTCTCTCAAGGCAACAGCACTCTTCTTGCAAACACGACTACAGGAAATTGGTTAACAGCGGATCTGAATAACGACGGATATCCTGACTTCATAGGTTCGTCCGGACCAACAGACGCTGCGAATAAAGATACTGTCGGAGTTCTTTTGTCAACAGGTTCCAATTCTTACGCAGCGAAGTCTATTTACAGAACACTCACCGGATCGACGATCCTCAGCTTAGCAGTCGGCGACGTGGATGGGGACGGAGATATCGACATTATTGCTGCCGATAATAGTTACTCGAATAATCTGACAATATTTTGGAACAATGGCAGCGGAGTATTTTCTTCAAAAACGACAACCTCGCTGCCGACACGAGCCTTTGACCTTAAAGTGGGAGATATGGATGGAGACGGAGATCTTGATATTGTTTTTCGTGAAGGAGGAAATTTCTACGTGTCGTTTAATAACGGCAGCGGAGCGTTCAATTCTACAGTCACTTACACTACATCAACAGCTCCTGTTGATCTAGCGTTGTGCGATGCTGATGGAGATGGAGATCTTGACGTTGTAATTCTGGATACCAACAACTCATTAATTAAAGTCTATTATAATTCTGTTGTGACCGCTCCAACATCCTCCGGCGGCAGTACGTTCAATTTGACAACCGATCATGGGAGCGAAATTACAGTGTCGATCTCGGCAGGCGATGGAGGTAGACGAATTGTTGTGTTGAAAAGCGGCAGTGCGGTGAGCGCTACGCCGTCGGACAATACCACATACACAGCAAACTCAGCCTTCGGTACGGGTGGTTCGGATTTGGGAGGAGGAAACTATGTTGTCTATAATGGCAGCGGCACGTCAGGAATTTCCATCACAGGTCTTACGCTTGGCGGCACGTATCATTGGGCAGTGTATGAGTACAATGGTCCCAATGGAATTGAAAAATATCGAACAACATCTCCCGCAACAGGTAATTTTACCGCCTCGACGACCCCAAACGGTGCGACGGTGAATGCGTTTTCAAAGAACTATGGGTCAACGGTTCAAGTAAATTGGTCGAATGGTTCAGGAGTGAAGCGCATCGTTGTTATGAAGCAGGGGAGTGCTGTCAGTGCAACACCGACAAACAACACGACCTATTCCGCTAATGCTGCTTTTGGTTCAGGCGATAATATGGGCGGAGGAAACTATGTTGTGTACAATGGAACCGGGTCATCGGTGAATGTTACCGGATTGAGCCTTAATACAACATATCATGTGTCCGTCTTTGAGTACTTTGGTACAGCGGGGAGTGAAACGTATGGTACATCATTTGAACCGGGATCGGAACCGGTGGGGAATGTCACAACAAGTGCGACGGCTGGTTACCCATTCGGTACTACTGCAGGCTCAGCATTGAGCTATAACGCCGATCATTGGGACTATGCTGACAACAGTATTACACTTGGCAGTGCCTTCACCATTGAAGCGTGGGTCAAACCATCGGCGATCGGAAGCAATATGGTCATTGTATTGCACGATAATAATTATCTATGGATAGGAATAGATGCATCCGGGCGTTTCTATGGCCGACTGCGTGATGACGATCTTGAGGATGATGTTCTGATCACCGGAGCAACGACAACAGCTGTTGCCAATCAATGGTATCATGTCGCATTGACGGCAGCAAATGGTTCAAAACTCAAACTCTATGTGAACGGTGCATTAGAGGTCGAGTCAGCGGGAAATATTGGTACAATTTCCACATCGTCAGGGAGTCTATGGTTAGGAGGGGATTGGAATAGTTCAACGTACAGAGGTCAGGTCGATGAGTTTCGTCATTGGGGAGATGTTCGTACTGCGAGTGAGATCAGATTGAACATGCATAAAACACTCTCCGGATTCCCGCCGGATTTATTAAGCTATTGGCAGCTTAACGAAGGGAGCGGGACAGAGTCTGTTGAGCTGGTTTCAGGAAATACCTTTTATTCCGATGATGATTTTGTCTGGGTCACTTCGACGGCTCCCGTCGGCGGCGGATCAGCGGCAACATCATCTGTTGCAGCTAATACGACTGGAACGCAGACGATCGGCAATGTGAGTTTGAATATGAGCGATGGATTTGATGATCCGACCGATGTGGTCATCTCTGAAGTGACTGCAGCTCCGAGCAGTTTCCCGACAAACTATAGCTCTTCGGTGGGAAGCAAATACTTTATTATCGACGCGTTCCCGTACCCGGCGAACGGAACATTCTCTACGTCGTTAACGCTGAATTACGGCACCGGCGTGCTGACCGATGCTAATGCCGCGAACTATATCCTCTATAAACGCGCTTCAGCCTCTTCCGGAACGTGGACCTCATTCGGCGGTGCAACGTCCGTGAATACAACGACCGGTGCTGTAACATGGTCAAACATCACGTCATTCAGCCAGGCGGTTGTGGTGAACCAAAATGATGCACTTCCGGTGGAATTGACATCATTCACCGCAAACACAGCGAAAGGGTCTGTGGAACTTCTCTGGAAGACCGCAACGGAAGTGAACAATGCCGGATTCGACATCGAACGTTCTGCGGTCGATGAAAAGGGATCCAACAATACTTCTTGGAAGAAGATCGGTTCGGTTGACGGACACGGGACGACCAACGCTCCGCAGGCATATTCGTTCATCGATAAGACTGCCCGCGGCACATTGAACTATCGTCTGAAACAGATCGATCGTGACGGTAAATTCACCTATTCGCAAACGGTTGAGGTCACCACGGTTGCTCCGACGGTCTTTGCACTGTCGCAGAACTATCCCAATCCCTTTAACCCAAGCACCACCATCGAGTTCACGCTGCAAACTTCCGGTTTGACATCACTGAAGGTATACGATGCAATCGGACGTGAAGTGGCGACACTCGTGAACGAAGTGCTCGAAGCAGGGGTCTATCATCAGCGCACATTCGATGCTTCACGACTCACCAGCGGCGTCTACTTTGCCCGTCTGACATCCTCGGGAAAAGTTCAGATCAAAAAAATGCTGTTGATGAAATAAGGATGTGAAATAG
>JBMOHT010000227.1:0-5484 GCA_049317705.1 Bacteroidota bacterium
AATTCTCATCCAGTTTCGTCAGAACGATATTCCCCGACCGGTCGCGCTTGAAATCCACCTGTTGGCCGGTGCCATTATAGATGGGGATCGGAGCACCGGAGGGCGAACCGAGTCCAATAGTATAGATGCGCACCCCTTTTTCCGCTGCTGCTTTGGCCTGCTCGATCGCATCACCGGAATTATTCTCGCCGTCGGTCATGATCACCAGAACTTTGGAAGACCGATCCTCAAAATTGAACGACTTCATCGACTGCGCGATGGCGGAACCGATGGCTGTGCCGGGATTGGGAACAGACTCCACATCGACCACATCCAGAAGGAGTCCAGCCGCAGCATAATCGATGGTCAACGGGAACTGCGTATATGCTTCTCCGGAAAAGACGATCACACCGATCTTATCACCGGCAAGTCGGTCGATAAGATTACTGATCTCGTATTTCGCTTTCTCGAGTCTGTTCGGTTTGATATCCTCGGCCAGCATGGATTTGGAAACGTCGAGAGCGATGAACATATCAACCCCCTCCTGCTTCACATCCTCCATTCGTGTGCCGATCTGCGGATTCGAAAGAGCGATCACCAATATGACGAATGCGGAAATATTCAAGAGTGCTTTTACTGTTCCTTTGCGTGTGCTGTGCTGTTCCGTCAAACGGACGAATAATCCTGTCGACGAAAAAAGCCGTTTCGCTTTTGCACTCTGCAGCCGTACAAAAACGAACAGCGCGATCATCAAAGGAACCGCGAGCAGCAGATACAGATAATCCGGATGGGCAAATCGGAACATATTACGGCAGTTTCCTTAACCAGGTATTTTTGATCACGACATCGCCGACAAAGAGCATCAGTGCGGCAATGATGAATGAATAGAACAGTTCCGTGTACCGGCGGTAGGAACGGACCTCCACGCGGGTCTTCTCAAGTTTATCGATCTCCTGATAGATGGAGCGGAGTTTCTTATTATCGGTAGCGCGGAAATATTTTCCGTCCGTCATCTCCGCCACTTGATTCAACACTTTCTCATCGATCTCCACCGGCATCATCTGATAGCGGATGCCGAACGGCGTCTGCATGGGATACGGCGCTTCGCCCATAGTGCCGACACCGACGGTGTATACACGGATTCCGTAGGACTGCGCGATCTGTGCAGCGGAGATCGGATCGATCTCGCCGCGGTTGTTCACACCATCCGTCAGCAGGATGATCACTTTACTTTTCGCCTTGCTCTCACGAAGACGGTTCACCGCATTCGCGAGTCCGAGACCGATCGCTGTTCCGTCCTCGATCATTCCGCTCTTCAGCGGTTTGATGAGCGTCTTCAGCACTTCATAGTCCACTGTGAGCGGACACTGAGTGAAACTTTCACCGGAGAATATTACAAGTCCGATCCTGTCGTTCGTTCTGCCGCTGATAAAATCCTGCGCGACATTCTTCGCCGCTTCGATGCGGTTCGGCTGAAAATCCTCCGCGAGCATACTGCCGGAAATATCAAGAGCGAGAACAATGTCGATCCCTTCGGAATAGACATTCTGTCCTTTGGATGACGACTGCGGCCGCGCGAGAGCAATGATCACCAAAGCAAGAGCGGCCAGGCGGAGAATGAACGGCAGATGACGGAGCCGTTCTTTCGCACTGTATTTCACCATGGCGAACGGTTCAAGCGTCGAGTACCGCACATCGCTTTCCTTCGCCTGCAGACGGTAATAATACCATACGGCAAGCCCTGGAATGAGCAGGAGCAGAAAGAGAATCTCAGGATTTGCGAACGTGATATCCATTAGCAGTTTCACCACTAAGGCACGAAGGCACAAAGGGGAAAAAAAAATCAATACACCCGATATTTTGAATTTTTATCCATGGCTGAATCGGGATATATCCGCCAAGGATGCAGCGTTTATTCTATGTGCCGGTGTTTTGAACCGGTGCCGGTTCCTGCATCGGTGTTTCCACTACCGGCTTGGTCTGTTCAATTATAGAGCGGGCGTTGACCATCACTTGTTCATTCTCGGCTGCCACCGGTTGATGCTTGGCAAATTTCACCAGGTCGGCACTTGAAAGCATCTCTTCGATCTGTGTGAATGTCCGTTTTTCCGTCACGAATCTTTTCAGCTGATCCATCACTTCGCCCGTCGTCATTTCCAGTGCCATAATATTGTAGCGGGATTCAAAATACCGGCGCACGATCTCCGTCGCTTCGCTGTAATATCCTTTGATCTCGCCTGCCTGCCAGAGACGTTTCGCCTCGAGTTCCTCCAGCTGCATCAATGCCAGAAGATGCGGCGGAATGTTCGGTTTGGCCTCTACTGTGATCTCGCCGGCTTTCAGCTTTCGCTTCTGTATATAATAGTATAAACCGTATCCGAAACCCGCCAGCGTCAGCAGAATGCCTATATATAGAGCGATCTCCTCAAGGGACATCGGAACTGTCATCGGCGGTTTCACATCTTTGATGGTCTGTGAAGTATCCACTTCCACTCCGCGGATCTCAACCGGGATCGGATTGGACATCGCGGAATCTACCGTCCCGTCGGCATGCTTTACGCGGACGATGTATGGCTGAACGTAGAAACTTCCTGCTTCGTACCGTGAGATGACGTAATTCTTCTTCAGTTCAACGGCACCATTCGCTTCAGTGCGCACCAACGAGTCCACCTGAACGATTTCGAATGAACCGATGGAATCTTTATACGCCGGCAATGCAACCGAGACGGAAGAGGGAAATTTTACCTGAACGGAATAGCGGATCCAATCCCCGATGGAGACAGATTGTGAATCGACACTCGCGGTAACGGAAACATCCTGCGCGAATGCGAATCCCACCAACAGTATTGAGCCAATGATATTTCGGAGCAAATTCTTCATTCCTATTATACTCGTGATTCGCGCATCTTAAAGAAATCCACCAACGGACGGAGGTACGGCTTGTGTGTTTCAATGGTGATCCGATCCACTTTGGTCGAGAGGAACGCCTTCTTCATCCGCTCGTCGTGCTTTTGCCAGAACTGCGCGAACGACCGGCGGATATTGGCATCGCTGGTATCGATCCAACGTTCCTGGCCGGACTCGGCATCCTTCATCTTGATCAGACCGATCTTCGGCAGTTCACGTTCACGCGGATCGTTCATCGTCACGGCGATGACATCATGGCGTTTGCTGACAATGCGGAGCGCATTATCGTATTCCGTATCGATGAAGTCTGACAGCACAAAACTGATGGAGCGTTTCTTAATGACATTGTTCAGATACTTTAACGCTCCGCTGATATTCGTCCCGGTCCCTTTCGGCTGATACGAGAGCAGTTCGCGGACGATGCGGAGGATATGCGATTTCCCTTTGTTCGGCGCGATGAACTTCTCTACTTCATCGGAGAACATGATGAGTCCCACTTTATCATTGTTGCGGATCGCAGAGAACGCCAGCACCGCGCAGATCTCCGTTGCGATCTCCATCTTTGTGGATTCGGCTGTGCCGAACTGACCGGAACGGCTCACATCCACCACAAGCATCACCGTCAGCTCACGTTCTTCTTCGAAGATCTTGATGAACGGTTTGTTCGCACGCGCCGTCACGTTCCAGTCGATCTTGCGGATGTCATCGCCGTAGGAATACTCGCGCACCTCGGAGAATTCCATTCCCCGTCCTTTGAAGACGGAGTGGTATTCGCCCGAGAAGACCTGATTGACCATGCCGCGGGTCTTGATCTCGACTTGACGTACTTTTTTTAAGAGTTCGGCTGTTGTCATTGAAACAATTTTGTAATTATAATATTCTTTGCTTGAGAAATTATTTTAGATTTCTCGCTTCGCTCGAAATGACAATTGATGATATATATTCCAGAGGTATCTACGATAATAACACAGTTCTACGGAACCTCTACCTTATTCAAAATTTCCTGTACGATCGTCTCTGAAGTCACTTCCTCTGCTTCCGCTTCGTAAGTAACGCCGATACGGTGACGCATCACGTCCATTGCGACTGCACGGACATCCTCAGGAATGACATATCCTCTCCGTTTGATGAACGCATATGCTTTTGAAGCGAGTGCAAGCGAGATTGTAGCGCGCGGAGATGCGCCATAGTTAATGAGATTGGCGAGATTCGGCAGCTGTGCATCTTTCGGATTACGGGTCGCGAAGACGATATCGAGAATATACCGCTCGATCTTTTCATCCATATAGATCTCCTGCATGGATGCGCGTGCCTTCAGGATCTCTTTTGTTGAGACGACCTGCTGCACCGGGGAATTCTTTCCGGAGACATTCTGACGCATGATGAGCAGTTCATCCTCTTTCGTCGGATAGCCGATCTTGATCTTCAGCATGAACCGGTCCACCTGCGCTTCGGGAAGCGGATAGGTTCCTTCCTGTTCGATCGGGTTCTGAGTCGCCATCACGAGGAACGGTTCGTCCAGTTTGAAGGTCTCTTCGCCGATGGTCACCTGGCGTTCCTGCATCGCTTCAAGAAGAGCGCTCTGCACTTTGGCGGGTGAACGGTTGATCTCGTCCGCAAGGATGAAGTTGGAGAAGATCGGTCCTTTTTTCGTCTGGAACTTCCCGTCCTTCTGATTATAGATAAGTGTTCCTACAAGGTCCGCCGGCAGCAGATCGGGGGTGAACTGGATGCGCTGGAATTTTGCGTCGATGGCGGACGAGAGCGTTTTGATAGCAAGTGTCTTTGCGAGACCGGGCACACCTTCGAGCAGGATATGTCCGTTCGCCAGCAGACCTATCAGGAGCCGCTCGACCATGTGTTTTTGACCAACGATCACTTTGTTGATCTCCATCGTTAAAAGGTCAACGAAAGCGCTCTCCTTTTGGATCTTTTCGTTGATCGCTTTGATGTCGTAGTTCATTCTTCCTCCGAATTTAAAATCAAGATGTCAGACACCATGCACAATTATCACCGCAACAAGGGTGGCTGACATTTTTATTTTTGTTGGCACTGCTGTAACGCCAGTTTAGACGGGAGTAAAATAAAAAATGTTCCGATGAAAAAGAAGAAAGATTAGTGTATTTTTCACGAAACTTTCGTACAATTGTAAGAATTGTCAGCTAATATGAGAAACGAAAGGAAGATACCAGAATGAAATTTACACTGTTTGCGGCGGTTGTTGTTGCAATGATGATCGGATGCTCCGAACCGAAGGCCGATGCGGAAAAATTGAACCATGCCAATGCCATGGTGAACACCGGACAATATGAAGAAGGGATCAAAGCCCTCGACGAGATCGCCCAAAAGAGTCCGAACGATCCGGCTTTGAAGCAGTCATTGATCACTGCCCATGTTAAATTCGGGCATTTTTATCTTTTCAATGATACGCTTGCTCCGAAAGTGAAGTATCCGAACGCTCTCCGTCAATACCGCGAAGCATTGAAGCTCGATCCTGAGAATAAGGATGCGAAAGAAAATGCACAGCAGATCATCGATATCTATAAGATGATGGGACGCGAAGTTCCGAACGTGTAATACCTATTATAGAGCAGGTTC
>JBMOHT010000228.1:0-5473 GCA_049317705.1 Bacteroidota bacterium
GGGGTGCCGCTCATATGAATGTTTTATGGCGGCAGAACCACACCGCAGAGTTCGCGGAGCACACGGAGAAAATAGAACACGCCCGCCTGACCGTCGAAACGAATAAAAGGTCAGTCGGGCAGGGATCAGACGGAAAAAGAGGATTTTCACGGATAAGACAATGTAGGAACGGATGCAAGTCTGTTCCCATTTATGATGCTTCACACAAAGAAGAGGAATAGAACACGGAAAAAGCGGAAAGAACGGATCGGCACGGATACGAATTGTAGGTCCGGGCACATATTCAAATGTAATGTTAGTCATGGTGAGCGAGCCCCGCGTTAGCACAATGGCGAGACCCCCGCTATTATGGAAAATATTAACGGGGTGCCGCTCATATGAATGTTTTATGGCGGCAGAACCACACCGCAGAGTTCGCAGAGCACGCGGAGAAGAAATGTAGGTCCGGACCGTGTTAGAGGTGCATACATCGGGATAAATTAACGTATGACACCCCGGCAGGGTGTCCTACAGAGTATATGTAAAACAAAAAATCCCGCACAAGGCGGGATCTTTTGTTTGTGTTTCTTTGTGATCTTTCTGGCTCCGCTCGTCTTACTCGTTCGCTGTTGCTGACGCGGCGCTCAATACCGGTCGATCCCCACTGAGATCATGTTCGATATTCCGCTTCGTTCACCGCCGTTCGGCAATACGGTCCTGCCGGTGAAGAACCGGTACTGTACGTGCACAACCCATTCATCCTTCTGCCAGATCTCATATCCCACCGCAGCGGTCAGCGCCGGGAAACCGGTGTGAAAATCAGCCGCAGAGGGATCGCTGACCGTATAGAACGCCGGTGCATCGAGTGTCATCCCTGCACCTCCCAGTACCCACCATCGTTCTCGGAACCAATACTGTCCCGTCAGCAGCACCGCTTCGAACCCGCGGTCCTTACCGTGATATGCATAGACCGCACCGGGAAGCAGCACTCCGACCGCGAGATCCTGCCGTAGCTGGTATGCAATGCGGATGTTCGGCAGTGTGGAGGTGATGGAGGAGGAGATGGTGTCGTTCGTATTCAAACGGAGTGTGCCGGCACCAAGTGCAATGCCGAAGGAGAATCCGTTCCGCTCGAATGGAGCTGGTTCTTGTGCGGCCGCAGCGGCAACCAGGAACAATGTCAGAGCAATGCAGCGTATCATAGAAGATTTTCCGAAAAATGAATGATCAACAATGGAATTATACGATACTACGAATGTGATTCGGATTCCTTGGTATTCCAGCATCCGTAGACATTCATTGAATATCAATAAAAACCCTGCTTTTGGCAGGGTTTTTTGTTTTGTTTATCTGTGACCTTTGTGGCTCCGCTCTTCTTACTCGTCCACAGCATTCTTCTTTTTGGACATCCTGTTCCGCTCATTGTGGTCCAGCCACTTTTTGCGGAGGCGGATGAAGTTCGGCGTCACTTCCACATATTCATCGTCGCCGATCCATTCAATGGCCTGTTCAAGCGTCATCAAGAGCGCCGGTTCAAGACGTACAGATTCATCTGTTCCCGAAGCGCGCATGTTCGTCAATGCCTTCGCTTTGCAGACGTTCACCGTCATATCGCCTTCGCGTGAGTTCTCACCGACGATCATACCGGCATAGACCTTTGTCTGCGGTTCAATGAAGAACGTCGAACGGTCCTGCAGCTTGAACATTCCATACGCAACGGACTCACCTGTTTCCATCGCCACCAGCGCACCGCGCGTGCGGTGGGAAAGTTCTCCCTTGAACGGTTCGTAGCCCTGGAAGTTGTGATGCAGAATCCCCGTTCCCTTTGTCTGTGTCATGAACTCATTACGGAAGCCGATGAGTCCGCGTGCGGGCACATAGAATTCCAAACGGGTGTTCCCATTTGCGGAGATCATGTTCTTCATCTCGCCTTTACGCTTGCCGAGATTCTCGATCACTGTTCCGGTGAATTCATCCGGCACGTCGATGATCACGTGTTCGATCGGTTCGCAGAGCACGTCGTCGATCCGTTTGTAGATCACCTGAGGACGGGAAACCTGAAGTTCGAATCCTTCACGGCGCATATTCTCGATGAGAACGCCGAGATGCAGTTCACCGCGTCCGCTCACTTTGAAGACATCGGGCGTATCGGTGAGTTCCACCTGCAGTGAGACGTTGGAGCGGAGTTCCTTCATCAGACGTTCCTGAAGGTTCCTTGTGGTAACGTATTTTCCATCCTGACCGGCGAACGGTGAATTGTTCACCACAAAGTTCATGGTCAGTGTCGGTTCTTCGATCGCTACGAACGGCAGCGGTGTCGGATCTGCCGCATCAACGATCGTCTCGCCGATGTCGACATCTTCCATACCGGAGATGGCGATGATATCGCCTACACTTGATTCTTCGATCTCTATGCGTTTCAATCCTTCGAACGTGTACATCTTCGCAACGCGCGCATCTTCGATAACGCCGTTCCGGTGAATGATCTTCATCTGGTTCTTGATGTGGATGGCGCCGCGGTGCACTTTTCCGATGCCGAGACGGCCGAGATAATCGTTATAGTCGATGGTGGTGACAAGCATCTGGAACGGTGAGTTGATGTCGCCGGTCGGCGACGGGATCTTGGAGACGATCGCATCGAACAACGGTTCGAGCGAGGTTCCTTTATCCTCGAGTTCCAACTGTGCAATTCCCTGCTTGGAGATCGCGTAGATGGTCGGGAAGTCCAGCTGCTGATCGGTTGCACCGAGCGACAGGAATAATTCAAATACTTCATCCAGCACTTCATGAGCGCGGGCATCTTTACGGTCGATCTTGTTGATGACGACGATCGGCTGCAGGTTCAGATCCAATGATTTTTTCAGAACGAATTTCGTTCCCGGGAGTGGTCCTTCGGACGCGTCCACAAGCAGCAGTACGCCGTCCACCATTTTCAGTGTACGTTCCACTTCGCCGGCGAAGTCCGAGTGACCCGGAGTGTCGACGATGTTGATCTTATATCGTTCTTTGGTGGTCTTGTCGGTATAGAAGACGGAAGTGTTCTTTGCGAGAATGGTGATACCGCGTTCTTTTTCCTGCGCGTTGGAGTCCATTACACGTGTTTCCATGTGCTGGTTCTCGCGGAATGTTCCGGTCTGTTTCAATAATTGATCGACGAGCGTGGTCTTGCCATGGTCAACGTGTGCGATAATGGCGATATTACGGATATTGCTTTGTTTGAACATTGTTTTTCCTGAAAATGGCACACAAAGTCACAAAGGATGATCAAAAAAGGACGTTGCGGCGTTGTGTGTGAGAATTGAACTCTATTAATAAAAAACGTCCCGAATTGCGTACGGGACGTTCAATTGACTTCATGAATATACAAAATATTCTTTAAAAAACCTCGACCTCCGGGCGTTATCCCTTCATTAAATTACCGTAATGCAAAAAGGAAGCGGATTACATGCGCAAATCGATCGATTTGTAGTGTTTCGGCGGACTTTCATCCTCTTTTTTCTCGGTCTTTTTGGGTGTGGATACGGTCTTGGCGACCTCTTTCGCTTCGGTATTGATCTTATCGCTCAGCGCCTGTTTGGAAACCTGTTGCTTCAGCTGATTCTCGGCCAGTTGTGTGACGACGACATGGGGGGAAAGGGACACGGATCCTGTGATCATAATAGTAACTCCTTTTACTATACTTTCAATATAACCAAACACGTGCCAATATGCGACAGTCAAAATTTGCAAGAATTCGATGGAATAAATCAGGAGCGGTGAATCTGAATTTGTAAATTGAACAAAACGACAGAGTAATTGTTCTCGCAAAGACGCCAAGGCGCAAAAATAAATTTAAATGTTAGCGGCTTTGCGCCTTTGCGAGTGGATTGTCAAGAAATTCTTGTACGTGCACTTTGAAATAGCCGTTCTCGATATATCGATACAGATTCTTCCCGGGGCAGACCGTCTTCAATGAATAATCCTTATGTGCGCGGATGGAGTCGACGGGGACGGAATATTTTACGGAAAGATACGTCATCATTCTTACCACCGCATCGAGCTGTTCCTGATTCGGTTCCACTTCCTCAAAATTCCCGACGACCTCAATAAGCGCGTGACCGGTTGGATCGTACTCGGTGTTTGTGTCACCGGCGTAATCGATCTTCCGTCCTTCGTAGATCTTTCCGTCAAGATCGATGATGTAATGATACGGGATGTCGATCCACTTCTTCTCGCTGCGGGACCATTTCTGAAGATTGCGGAGATACTGAACAGGATCCTTTCCTTTCGGGAACGGCTCGCCCTGATGATGGAGCGTGATGTGTGAGATGGTGTGTTTTCGTGCGAGGGAATCGACGGCCGGTGTGCCGCCCCAGGCATTCATGGTGATGATGGAGTGTTCAACTTCGCCGGCAGAGAATTGTTTTGATGAAGCGCATCCTTCAATGATAAGGAATGCAAAGAACGCGGACGAAAAGAGAAGAAGATATTTCATATTGGTTTTTCATGAAATGTACTCCGCTTATGCCGGAACCGCAAAGTATTTCTTCTTCATCCATAACGCCGCATTCACGAGTGCGAGCAATACCGGCACCTCCACCAGCGGACCGATCACAGCGGCGAATGCTGCACCGGAATGGATCCCGAAGACCGCGATGGCCACAGCGATGGCGAGCTCAAAATTATTGCTGGCGGCGGTGAAGGAGAGCGTGGTCGTCTTCTCGTATCCAGCGCCGCTCTTTCTGCCGAGATAGAACGAGATAGAGAACATGATGATGAAATAGATCACGAGCGGGATCGCGATGCGGACAACATCCATCGGGATCGCAACGATGTATTCACCTTTCAGAGAGAACATCACCATAATGGTGAAGAGCAGAGCAACGAGCGTCAGCGGTGAGATCTTCGGAATGAATTTCTGCGAGTACCATTCTTTCGATCTGAATTTCAGCAATGTGTACCGCGTGAACATTCCCGCAATGAACGGAATTCCAAGATAGATGAAAACACTTTCCGCGATCTGACCGATGGTGATATCAACGGCGAATGTTGTAAGACCGAACCACGCCGGGAAGACAGTGAGAAACAGATACGCATAGACAGGGAAGAAGAGCACTTGAAAGATGGAGTTGAATGCAACGAGTCCGGCAGCATATTCTGTATCACCTTGCGCGAGTTCGTTCCAGACGATGACCATGGCGATACACCGTGCGAGTCCGATCATGATGAGTCCCGCCATATATTCGGGATAATCACGCAGGAAAATAACCGCGAGGAGGAACATCAGCACAGGACCGATGAGCCAGTTTTGAATGAGTGATAACAGAAGGATCTTTTTATTCTTGAAGACATCGGAGAGTTCTTCGTATTTCACCTTTGCGAGTGGCGGATACATCATCAGAATGAGTCCGACGGCGATGGGGATGTTCGTCGTACCGGTGCTCATGGAGCTCCAGAACTGCACGATGCCGGGGAAGAAATATCCTGAAAAGACGCCGATGAGCATTGCTGAAAC
>JBMOHT010000229.1:0-5455 GCA_049317705.1 Bacteroidota bacterium
TCACTTCAAGATGTTCAACGATATCCTCATCCTTTTCCAGATGACCGTACATCATCGTAGCGGTCGACTTGAATCCGATCTTATGTGCTTCGCGCATCACATGCAGCCAGTCCGCGGACGAACCCTTTTTACTGCTGATCTTCTTCTTCACTTTGTCCGACAGGATCTCCGCGCCGCCGCCGGGAATGGAACGCTGTCCGGCATCCCACAATCGCTGAAGCACCTGCTGGAGAGTGAGTCCTGAAACGCGCGCCATCTCGAGGATCTCCGATGTAGAATAGAAGTGAGGATACACTTCGGGGACTTCCTTCACTGTGCGCTCGACCATTTCCACATAGTATTCGAACGGCAGGTCAGGATTGACTCCACCCTGAAGAAGGATGGTGGTGATCCCTTTCTTCGCGGAATCTTTGAACTTGGCGATCATCTCATCAACAGTGTACGTATAGACGCCTTCTTCACCCGGATGACGGTAGAATGCACAAAAGATACAGTCGATGGTGCAGACGTTCGTATAGTTCGGATTGGAGTCGAGCACGAACGTCACTTGTGGATCGGGATTCTTCTTAAAGCGGATCTCATTGGCAAGATCGCCGAGGTCCAGCAGCTGCGCGTTGCGGAGAAGGAAGAGTCCTTCTTCACGGCTGATGCGCTTGTTTTCCCGTACGTTCGCGTAGATATCTGAAAGTGTCATAGGAGTATTAAAAAAGCCGTGTCAAGGTTTAGAACCTTGACACGGCTTGATGTAAGAAAAATTAAAATGTTACGGTGTATCCTGCGGCTTTAAGGTCTTTGATAAGACTGAAACTGATCTCTTCGAGCTTCACAACGATCTCTTTGTAGGAAATTCCGGGGATACCCTTCGGCGGTGCATCATCTTTTTGATGGATACAGCAGACACGTCCTGACCCTACTTTGCCGATCAGATAACCGAGTTCAAACATCGCACTGTTGATGTCATCTGGATTGTAAAGATAATATGCGTATCTCACTGTCGGATATTGTTCCAGGAATCCGACGATCGCATCGGCAGCAGTTCCGCGCTGGAACATGATCCCGTCAATTCCCATCTCGTGAAGCAGGTTCGACAATTGATTCTGTAATTCCGTCTCGGAAGAGGAGAGGACAAGCACTTGATTGTTCACAGCGGGAGCAGCGGCGGGTGCCGGAGCAGCAGCTTTCACGGGTTCGGGTTTTGGAACTTCCTGTTTTGGTGCTTCAGGTTTCGGAGCTTCAGGTTTCGGAGCTTCAGGTTTCGGTGTTTCTACTTTTGCAGGTGCCGGCTGAGGAGCGGGTTTAGGTGCCGGAGCTTCCGCTTTAGGAGCCGGTGCCGGTACGGGTTTTGGTGCGGGCGGCGGAGGAACAGGTGCCGGCGCAGATCTTTTCACTTCAGCTTCCGCCATGGGAAGCGCCATCTTTACAGTATCGAGAATGAGCTGAGCGGAATTCTGATAAAAATATGCTCCATTCTCATCCTTGGTGATCTTTTCGCGGAGAGGATTTCCCTTCTCTCCAAGCTTTGCAATGGTATCGAGACACGCCTTCCGCCACATTAAATACTGACTCTGCATCTTCGCATTATAGCCGGAGAATTCGAGTCCGCCCTCAGGAGTTAACTTCTCGCCCTGCTGGATGAGTTCTTGTAATTTCGTAACAGTCTGTTGATCCATTGTCTCTGTCGTGATTAAGATTGCCTAAGTTACGAAATTACTTCAACTTCTTCAATAAATTTCTTGAATATGTTCATTGCTGAGCGCTCACGTTCGCCGAGACGGTAATTGAATCCTTCAAGATATTCCGTTGTCTCAGATTGTGTGAGTGTGATCGACTGTCCATGTAGCATACCGATGGAATCAAGAGAACGGATTCCTTTTTCCAATGATTGCTGAATGATTTCCTGTAATTCAGCGGCTTTCTCGCTTGAGAGGGATTTTTTATGAGCCCAAACAGCGAATACGAACGGCATCTTCTGCCAGTCATACCATTCTTTTGCCAAGTCATAGACGAGATCGAATCCGGGGAGTCCGGACTTGTTCGCTTTCAGCGCTTCATCCCCAATAAGAAGAATGGCATCGAATCCGGAATGATCGTTCACACTTGAGTGCAGACGGACGAACTGAGCTTTCACACCGTATTTCTTTTCCAACAGTACCTGAAGTAACCGTACTGACGTTGCAGTATCGTCGATGATGCCGATCTTCTTTCCATTCAATCCCTGCCAGCCCTCTTTGGAAAAGAGCATCACACTCTTTACCTGATCGCGCGTTGCGATGCAGTAATTCATTAATTGCAGATCCTGCTCCTGACCGAAATAATCCATCAGCGAAAAGAGTCCTGCATCGATCTGTCCTTTTTTGGAGAGCACACCCATTCTGCGCGGAGCGATCGGCAGCAGTTTGAATTGACGTTGTTCGAAATGTTCGTAGAAGGGGACTGAGTTGAGATACGGGATCTTTCCGATCACGTTCTCGGTGTTCACATTCAGTGCGTTATAATAGACATCGCGTTCAACGGGGATCTTGCCGGCGTCGTTGATGATCTTGATCAGTTTCTCTTTCGCCATTGCCATAGGACTCTCGGCACCGGCATCATGAGCGATCTTCTCGCCGCCGACCGTACCGTCCATATCATCGGCACCGAAATTCAGTGCGATGGAGGCGACCTCTTCCGTGAGCATCACCCAATACGCTTTGATGTGGGGGAAGTTGTCGAGCATTAATCTGGAAATAGCGATGGTCTTAAGATCCTCGATCGCCGAAGTGAAATCATTCTTCGGCTTGATTCCTGTATCACCCGGCTGGAACGCGAGCGGGATGAATGAAAGGAAACCATGCGTCTCATCCTGAGCTTCGCGGAGCTTCACCATGTGCATCACACGTTCTTCATACGTCTCGATATGTCCGTAGAGAAGCGTAGCGTTGGAGGGAATGCCGAGTTTATGAGCAGTCTTGTGAACTTCGAACCAAGCTTTTGCACCGATCTTTTGATTGAAGAGGAGCTTCCGAACACGTTCGGAGAATACTTCAGCGCCGCCTCCGGGCATTGTGCGGAGTCCGACGGAATATAACTGACGGAGCACTTCTTCGATGGACATCTTGAACTTCTTATGGAAGAAGTCGATCTCCACGGCGGTGAACGCTTTCACATCCACTTGCGGATACGCTTTTTTTATGTCGCGTACCATGCCGAGATAATATTCCCACGGCCAATCCGGATGGAGTCCGCCGGTGATGTGTACCTCATGAACATCGGAATTCAATTTCCCGAGGATCTGTTCGATCGTCATCTCGTATGCATCATCAGCACCCTGCTTTACGGCGAAGTCGCAGAACTTGCAGGAGAGCACGCAGACGTTCGTCGGCTCGATCTTCTGGTTCACGACATAATAGACAGTGTCGCCGCTCTTCATCTGCTGCACTGCGTGCGCCATCTTACCGATAGAGATGATGTCCTGTGAAGCGAACATGGTGAGTCCGTCCTCAAGGGAGAGACGGATGCCCTGCTGCACCTTGTCCCAAATGGGAACTAGTTTTTGGTCGCGGAAATGGATGGAAGTGTTCATGTAAATGTCTTTTTAAAAATTCTTAGGAGTATTTTTTTATGAGATGGTTCGACGCGTCCCGATGCTAAGTGATGAATTATGTTTGCATCGGGACTTGCTCACCATGACCAACAATTTAAAGGCCTAACAACATCATCTCCAGTAACTGTCCCAGCGTTCATCCACACGTTTGATGATGGATTCGTCCATCGTCAACGGATTCGGATAGCCGGTCTTCCATGTGGCATCGATACCGAGGATGCCTTTGTAGATAGGGGAGATGCCGATCAGTTTCTGTTCCGTGAAGATAACATCACGTTCACAATCGAATCGCGTGAAGAGTCCCCAGATGTAGCTTTCCTGTTCATTGATATCAACATCAAAGCTGACTGCGGCTGCCATCTTCACACCTTCGAGTTCGGGATGTCTCACGATCTTCTTGATGACAGCAGCGCCGTCTTTCTTCACTTTCACAAGCAGGAGAGAGCCTTCCACGAGACGTGCATCGATGATGCGGCGGTCATAGGATGTGAGTGACTTTACGACGTCACATAACTTCTTCACATTCACTTTTTGTTTCGGACGCCGCTTTGTTGTAGCATCGATGATCATCTTGCTTCCCATGTTCATCTTGAACGAGGTGAAGTCCAATGTATCGAGAGGGACCTTCGGGATCATCACGAAATCGAAGTGGGGATCGAAATTTTCATGGATCGCTTTCAGCACTTCATTGAAATTGCGGACATCAACATGTTCTGATACTGTGATGAGGCATTTCGTCAGCGATAATTGTCCGGTTCCCATCAATCCCAACGCCGCTTTCATCGCTTCCTTCTGATACCGCTCATTCACGGAGACCACAAGCAGATTGTGGAATCCTGCTTCGTAATACGCCCAAACATTCTTCACTTCGTGATGGATGAGTCGGGCAAGAGGAGCAAGAATCTGCTGAGTCGCATCGCCGATGAACTTATCTTCCATCGGGGGAATTCCGACGATAGTGGCGGGATAGATCGGATCCTTACGCCGTGTCGCTGTCTGAATATGGAACACGGGAAAATCCGCTGCATTTGAATAGTGACCAAAGTGATCACCGAACGGTCCTTCAAGACGGCGTTCGTGCGGTTTCACAATTCCTTCGAAGATAAATTCGGCATTTGCGGGGACAGCGATGTTCAGTGAACGGGCGCTGACGAATTCCGTCGGTTTTCCACGGAGGAATCCTGCGAACATTGCTTCATCGATCCCTTCGGGAAGGGCAGCAACGGTTGCGAGTATTAACGCCGGATCGCTGCCGATGACCAGAGCGACTTCGAGCGGCTGATTCAGTTTCTCTGCTTCGAAATAATGATAGCCGCCTCCTTTGCCGATCTGCCAATGCATTCCGGTGGTCTGATCGTCGAATTTCTGGATGCGGTACATGCCGATGTTCCGTTTGCCGGTTCTCGGATCGTATGTGACGATCTGCGGAAGCGTGACGAATCTACCGCCGTCCTCCGGCCATGTCTTTAAAATCGGAAGGGAGGAGAGATTCGGTTTTTCGATCACCGCCTGAGAGCGGCCGATGGTGACATTCTTCGGACGGGAATTGTAGATACGGCGGAGCATCGTTGATTCTTCGAACAGCACTTTCGGGGATGGGGGCATCACTTTCTCTGCGAACGAAATGAGCTGTTCGCCGAGTTCATCGGGATGTTTGCCGAGTGCCAGTTCGATCCTTCGTTCACTCGCAAGGATGTTGATGACGAGCGGGAAATCCGCCCCTTTTACCTTCTCGAACAGCAGTGCCGGTTTACCGAGCTTCAACGCACGTGTAGCGATCTCCGTGATCTCCAGTTCCGGATCCACTTCGACCTTCACGCGGTGGAGTTCACCGTTCTTTTCGAGATGTTTTACAAAGTCCTGAAGATTATC
>JBMOHT010000230.1:0-5453 GCA_049317705.1 Bacteroidota bacterium
TTCGTTTCACGGAAACTGCCGCTTTCCAGAACATAGAAATAGAGTCCGGATGAGAATGACGCCGCATCGAATTTCATGCTGTAGATCGTCTGCGCTTCAGCAATTCCGGAGAAGAGCACGGCAACCTGCTGACCGACTGCCGAATACACTTTCACTGTTGCCTGCTGACGGACCGGAATGCTGAATTGGATCATAGTCCCCGGGTTGAAGGGATTAGGATAATTTTGCGTGAGCAGGAATTCATTCGGTGTCAGTGATGTCACCGCTTCAACGATATTGCTGTAGGAATACTTTCCGTCCCGGTCCACCTGTTTCAACCGGTAATGATACACGCCGGGCACGGGAGGATTATCGCTGAATGCATAGGAAACAGGCACATTCACCGTTCCATTCCCTTCAACGAAACCGACCGTTGACCACGCACCGGCACCATTTCGCCGTTCAATGTTGAATCCGGCATTGTTTACTTCGGTTGCAGTGCTCCACGATAATTCCACTTTCGTTCCATTGAGCGCCGCTGTGAACGCTCGCAGCTCCACGGCAAGATCGACCCCGGTGGTGATGCCGATCCCCGCGATGGTCTTCACTGTCCCTTCGACCGATTCCACCGGATCGAGTGTGTACGAATACGGAAGAGTTGCCGCATCCCAGAAATCACATCCTGTCTGTGAGATAACGTTCGCTCCGCTCGTTCCGGTGAAGAGATTTCCCGTCTCGCAGATGTATCCGTTCGGAAGTCCGTTCACCGGGAACTTGTCCGTGGACATCGGCAGGAGCACGTTATGATATTTCGAATTTTCGATCTTCGCATGCGCACCGTCCCGTGCAGCGATGCCGTAGTCGGACAGGTCCTCGAAGAAATTATTGAACATATGGATCGCGCCGTACCGGATGCTCGGATTCCGGCCGTCCGTATTGCTGAACCAGTTGTGATGATACGTGATGCGCATCTGACTGTCCGTCGCCTGCTGACCCGTGTTATCGGAGTGACCGATAAGGGAACATTTCATATGGTGATGCAGATAATTCCACGAGACCGTCACATACCGCGAACCGTTCTTGATGTCGAGAAGTCCGTCGTACGTATCCACGCCGATCCCTGCGCCGATCTTGCTGTATAATTCATTATGATCGATCCACACATTCTCGCACTCATCGATCGAGAGTCCGTCGTTCGGATAGAAGACCTCGTGGATCTTCAGGTTCCGCACGATCACGTTCTTATAGTCCCAGATCACCAGACCGACATTCTCCAGCTCGCCGAAATTCCCGCTGCCGTAGATGGAGATATTTGCACCATGTTTTATGGTCACAGCGGTAGTGGAAGAAGCGGAGATCTTGCCGCTGATATAAAGGATCTTCGGATTCGTATTGTTCTCGCACGTTTTTGCAAATGCTTCCAGTTCGGCAAGGGTAGTCACGGTCGTGACTGAACCGCCGGCACCGCCCGTTGTTCCTCCGTTCAAAGTTGCATAACCGATCGGTGTGTTGGAAAAGACCGATCCAGAAACGCCCGTCCCCGAAACCGTGACATTCACATCCGTTGCCGCACCGCCCGAATGGACGATGGTGCCGTTATATCCGGCGATCGTGGTCGGTTTCAATCGGACAAAGATATTCTTTGAACTCAGCGTTCCCGCTGTATATGGGACCTGCACAGCTGATGCAAATCCGGATCCGGTCGTCAACGAGACCTCGTATCCTGACGGCGCCGTAACTGAAACATTCCCCGAAGCTGGAGAAAGATACGCGCCGGAAAGTGTGTACGATAATTCGGACGAAGTGGAATTGATCAGCACCATCCCGAATGAGAGCGATGTCTTGGAAAGAGATAATGTCGGATCGGCATTCGTTGTTGCGGATCCTTTTGCGGCTTTCGATGTGAGATAATTCTGGGAATTTCCCGAAGCGGAATTGTACTCAAATACGGAGATATGATATTTAACATTGCTGGAAAGTCCGGTCACGGTCACACTTGATCCGGCACCGTTATAGAGCACTTTATTCCCGTTCCCCTGGTCCGCTGCGCCGGTGAAATTACTGTCCGCACCGGAGACCGGAACACCGTCCGTCGGCACCCAGCTGACACTGTCCGCCGCACGCACGACCACAAGACGGCTGCTGCCGTTGCCGCCGGTAAAACTAAGATTCATACTGCTTCCGGTGACCACAGAAATGGATAATGCCGAGAGCACAGTCGGTTCAGCGGCCAATTTCACTCCGCTCACCGATACTTCTGCGGAAGTTGCGCCGGTGCTCGTATGCGTGATCACTCCTGAAGCCATCCCTGCGGAGGAGGCGTTGAGCCGCACGCTGATCTTCACCGGCTGACCGGTGATGGAGCCGCTGCTGACAGGTAATGACAACGGCGATGATGAACCGTTCCAAGTCGTTCCGGAATCCGACGATACTTCAAAATTCGCCGGCGGAGTAACGATAACATTTGCTGTCAGTCCGGTACCGGTGATGGTATACTGCTGCATACCGGACGGTGAACCGGCAGATTGTGCGAATTGATTCAAAGTACTGACCGACGCAAGCACTGCTGTTGCCGAAAGAGTCGTTCCGGAGACCGTCACATTGTTCGTGATGACATATTTTCCCGTCGTCGCACCGATATTCCATGGATAAACGCGGACATAGAAGCTCTCTCCGGTATTTACATCAGTATTCGGGGATGCTGTTACATTCGGTGTTCCGGGAGCGGCGGTCGTCAGCGTGAATGTTGTTCCGATCTGGGTCTTCGAAACAAAAAGGGAATCCTTCGAATAATAGACATTCGCTCTCATACCGCTTCCCGAATTCACATACAGATTCATCGACACAGTGGAGACCTTTAGCGAATTATTTCCTGACGGACGGACAACGAATTGAAGATACCGCGCAGAATTCTCTACGCCTTCAGCGGTCCACGCACCTGCTGTCGGTGTAGGACTGCTCCTTTGTACGCTGGCACTGTATGTAACCTGCATGGAACTCAGCTGCTGATCAGGCGCGGTGATGCTTCCGGTAACATTGGCAGTTTGATTCGCGGTAAGCGGCCAGACGGCGGATGCGGGGATTTGAGCTGAAAGCATTGTGAATCCGAACAAAAACATCACAGCAAAAAATTTACTGAATTTCATCGTTCTCTCTTTTCTATTTAAATAAAGAATAGTCCTATGGTAAAATAAGCGGACCTTGTCATGTTGAGCGGAGCATCCAAGGACTATTAGCATGGCTTTTCGGTCGCCACTAATAGCAGGATGATTTTTCTTTTTAGCTCTCGTCCCCAACTTACATCAGGAACGAGAAATATTCTTTGTGTTTCTTCGTGTCTTTGTGTGAATGTTTTTTACTTCATCAGCATCATCTTCTTCACTTCATTCCGGCTCGCAGAACGGAGCGAATACAGATAGATACCGCTCGGAAGATTCTTGGCATCGAAACGGAGTGTATACAGCTGATTCGGCTGTGCGACATCATTGAACAACACAGCGACTTCCTGTCCGACAAGATTGTACACTTTCACTGTCGTCCTCTCGGCATTCTTCGCAGCGAAGCTGAACGTGGTGCTCGGGTTGAACGGATTCGGATAGTTCTGCGACATTACATAATCATTTGCCGAAAGTGCAGTCACAGCTTCGATGGTATTGCTGTACGAGAATTTTCCGTCACGGTCGATCTGTTTCAATCGGTAGGCAACAGTCGAACCTGACACAGCTTTATCCGAATAGGAATATTGATGGACAGCATTCGATGTCCCGGCACCTTCAATGAATCCGAGTTTCTTCCATGCGCCATTCACGTTCTTTTCAACGTCGAAGCCGGAGTTGTTCACTTCGGTGGCGGTGGACCAGCGCAGTTCAACGGTGCTTCCTTTCACTGAAGCAGCGAACGATGTCAATTCAACGGGGAGCGGTGTGACAAGACTTCCAAGGACCGTTACTGTAGATCCGCCTCCGCCGAGTGTCACCGAGTTGATACTGTTGTCGAAGATACCATTCTGCAATGTCAACACGCCATTCACTGTCACGGGCTGAGAATTTGTCACACCGGCCGCATTATCAATCTTTAAATTGTTAACCGTGGATGGAAGACCTGATCCCGTTACTTGTGCTGAAGAACCCGTATATTCATAATTTCCACCCGTATTTAACGTTCTATTCGATGTTGCAGATGTTCTAACATTTCCCGTCGTTGGTAGCGTTCCTTGAACAACAATTCCACCCGGATCACCAAATCTAACAGTTCCGCCTGAATTCACAGTAAAATCTACATTCGAAGTGTTGGCACAATCAAGAATATTTGTCCCCATGTCTAATGTTGTTCCGTTTGACACGACGAACTCTATCCTTCGGAATCCGCTAGTTGTTGCAGTAATTGTTGTTGAAGATTTTGTAAAAGTAGCGACACCTGATTTGTTCAAAATCAGTTTGCAAATTTTGTTTACACCTGCAGAACCGCCTGTAACAGCCTGTTGGAAAGTACCTCCGGTTAAACTGAAATTTCCTGAAACAGTTAATGTAGGTGCAACCGAACTATTGCCAAAACTAAAAATACCTGCTATCAGTGAAAAATTTCCACCAATAGTAAAGCCACCATTTCCCGCTACTCCTCCTGCCATTCTAAATTCAGCGGTTGAAGAATTTTTTGTAAAATTACCAGCAACATTTGGGAATAGATCATTGCATTGAAGAGTTGTAGCACTTGTGGGAGAAAAGGTAAAATTGCCAAAACTACTACCACACGTCACGGTCGAAGGACCGGTCCCAGGTGAGGTGCTGCCGGTTATTGCAAAATTACTAGTTGCACCAAAACTTTCTGTGCCTGCGAAAAGACTCGCGAATGATCCAATTCCATTATGATTGTATGTCCCGCCGTTATCTATTTGAAAAATTCCGGATGCTCCAAATGTGATCGCACCTGTTGCAGTCAACACTGCACCGTTCTCGATCTGTAGCTTAGTATTATTCGATAATGACCCTATTGTCCATGCTGCCGCCAATGTCATGGAATGAGGAGTTGATCCTCCATTACCCGAACCCTGGATCACAAAAATATCACCGGCCGTCGTAAAGTTTGCCGGTACACTCCCGCTGGAACCGTCACGGTTAGAATTCCAGTTTGACAATGTTCCCGCATCTGTATTTCCGGTTGAATAGTACGTTGTTTGCGCGCTTGTCAATGCAAGACAGACCGCAATCAGCACGAATATCTGTACCAATGTTTTCATATTGTTTCCCCGATCGTGTAAGTGATAGATTATTTTGTTAACAACATTTTTCGCGTTTCATTACGGCTGCCGGAACGGAGCGTATAGACATACAGACCGCTCGAAAGTTTCGTTCCGTCGAATTTCATTGTATATATTTGATTGGGCTCTGCAGCATCATTGAATAATGTCGCCACTTCCTGTCCGATCAGATTGAAGACCTTTACGGTGACATGTTCCTGTGCCTTCACTGCAAAAC
>JBMOHT010000231.1:0-5361 GCA_049317705.1 Bacteroidota bacterium
GCCGATGGTGTGCTGCGGAAAGAATCCGAAATAACTGAGCCATGGTGTCTGAAGCCATACGCCTCCGCCGGCGGTGAATCCTTTGTTCGGAAAATCAGTCATCAATCCTGCGCTGAGATTTAGCCCCGCAAGAAAGATTTTCCTTCTGTCAACAAAATCGAATTTAATGTCCTTCTTCACTTCCAGCCGCGCAATGTCCTTCACTTTGGACGAGACGATATACGAATAGCCGACAGCAAACCGCCAATCCGAAAATATTCCTGTCTCACGGAAAGTTCCCAAGCCGACACCGGATTCAAAACTGATCCCGCCGTACGCATTGCCGTTCCTGAATACTGTTGTAAAACTCGGTGGAACTGCGCTGATCACAACACCGGCGATCGCAAGAGGAACAACGATTCCCGTGGTGGTCCAAACAGCGATCGTTTCATTCACGGATGGCTGTCCGGTCTGAGAGGAATCGGTCTGTTGTGCGGTGGCAATCGAAAATAAGAGTAAAACGATAAGCAGTGCTCTAAGAAGGGTCATCATTTCACAAATTCTATCGAACCAAAATGTTCAAATCGGTGAAAACAGCGGTCACCGTACCCCGTTGCGGACCAGGCCATCAACTGATCGCCGTGGAATGTTCCCGATGCGCGGTAGAAATTCGCATCCCATCGGTCCCCGGTCCTTTTGTGAGAACCAAAACAGCTCCACGGAAGTTCAACGATGGATGTCCAGATCTGCATATCATTATCAATAATTGAGCGGCAGCGCATTGCTGAATGCCAATGGTGATTCGAGATGCCGAGCTGCTTGTTCACATCGATGTCGATCCACCGGGAATCGGGTGAGACCTGAAATTCTTTATAAAGACCGGTCTGTCGTGCATTCGGTCCGATGAAGATCTCGAAGACATCGGACTGTTCCCATAATTTATATGTTTTCCCGTGAGCAGGCGCAGGGGTCGAAGAAGGGATCATCCTGAGTGAATCGAATCGGCCGCGGAAAAAGACAAAGAGGAAATCGTTGTTCCATTCCAATCCAACCCGCGATGCGATGGTGTGCGGCGGCTCCGTCCCGTCCGCAAACATCAGCGGTTCGCTCACATCGATATGCGCGAACGATGATTCCTCGATCTCGTCGATGGATGAGAAATTCGATTGATGACAATGGATGATCTTTTTTTCTGCCATAACGTGATTCAGTTGAAGCAATAATTCACATTTCTCATTTGAAGTCTTTGAAACAATCATTCTCGCTTGTCATTCCCCCAAAGGGGTCACTTCGTGACGAACGAGCCCTAACATAACTATTGCGAAGTCCCAAAGGGATAAATGAGGAATCTGATCGTTTGTCCAGATTTCCCCGCCTGACCGATTTTGGAGTTTCAAGGTCAGTCGGGCAGGTCGGTCCAAATTATGTGGCTTTCAGTCTCCTCAAAGTAATTCTTTCTGAAGATACACACCGGTATAAGAATGTTTCATCGACGCGACCTGTTCGGGAGTCCCTTCAGCGATGATCTTCCCGCCGCCGGAGCCCCCTTCAGGACCAAGATCGATGATCCAATCCGCCGTTTTGATCACATCGAGGTTGTGCTCGATCACCACGACGGTATTCCCTTTTTCCACAAGTTTGTCCAGCACATCCAGCAGCATCTTCACATCATCGAAATGCAGTCCGGTGGTCGGTTCATCGAGGATGTAGAGCGTATTTCCCGTTCCTACCTTGGAGAGTTCTGTGGATAATTTCACACGCTGCGCTTCGCCACCGGAGAGTGTCGTTGCCTGCTGACCGAGATGGATATACCCGAGACCGACATCGAATAAGGTCTGGATCTTCCGGTTCATCACCGGCATCTCATTGAAGAATCCGAGCGCTTCTTCCACGGTCATCTCAAGCACATCGGAGATGGACTTTCCTTTGAACAACACTTCCAGTGTTTCGCGATTGTAGCGTTTTCCGCGACAGACGTCGCACAGCACATACACATCGGGCAGGAAATTCATTTCGATCTTTTTGACGCCGTCCCCTTCACATGCTTCGCACCGTCCGCCTTTCACGTTGAAACTGAACCGACCTGATTTGTAACCGCGGATCTTTGATTCCGGAAGCTGAGCGAACAGGTCGCGGATGAATGTGAAGAGTCCGGTATATGTTGCAGGATTAGAACGCGGCGTTCTTCCGATCGGCGACTGATCGATGTCGATCACCTTGTCGATCTCATCAACACCGTGAATGGACTTATACGGATAGACCGGTATCTTCGTTTTGTAGAACTTCTGCGAAAGGATCGGATAGAGTGTTTCATTGATCAGCGTCGATTTGCCCGAACCGCTGACACCGGTAATGCACGTCAGCACACCCATTGGTATCTTCAAGTCAACATTCTGAAGATTATTTCCGGTCGCTCCGAGGATCGAAAGGTATTTACCATTTCCTTTCCTACGGACCTTCGGAATTTCGATATTCTTCTTTCCGGTAAGATACGCGATCGTTGAGGAGCGGTCGCCGACAGTCTTGAAAAGTCCTGTCCTGAATTCTTCCGGTGAACCTGCCGCGACCAATTCTCCGCCGTGTTCGCCTGCGCGCGGCCCCAGATCGACGATGAAATCGGAATTCTCCATCATCTCTTTGTCATGTTCCACCACAAGCACGGTATTCCCGAGATCACGAAGGTGTTTCAATGATGCGATCAGTTTTGTATTGTCCCGTTGATGGAGTCCGATACTCGGTTCATCCAAAATGTACAATACGCCGACAAGCTGAGAACCGATCTGTGTTGCAAGACGGATACGCTGTGCTTCGCCGCCGGAAAGTGTCCGCGCTGCTCGGTCGAGCGTCAGATACCCGAGGCCGACATCCACCATGAATCCCAGCCGCTGATTGATCTCTTTCAGGATCGGCCGGGCGATCTCCATCTGACGGTCTGTGAACGATAATGAACGAAAGAATTCCTGCGATTCCACTAAAGACCGTTTGACCACTTCTGAGATCTTGTGACGTTGTCCGGTCACAGAATCCTCAAGCTGAATGGCGAGATTCTCTTTCCGCAGTCTTCCCCCTTCGCATTCGGGACAGACTTTGGTGCTCATATAACCTTCCACCCACTCGCGGATCTTCAGTGATGCCGTATCGTTGTAATACTCCTGCAGCATCTTCATCACGCCGTCATACCGATGCTTATAGGTTGCAGTTCTCCCGCCTGCGTAGGTATATTCGATCTCGATCTTCTCTCCGTCCGTGCCGTGAAGCAGTTCATTCAACGCTTCCTTGGGAAAATTCTTTATAGGTGTATCATAATCCAGTTTATGACGGCGAAGGACCGCACGCACCTGCGCGTAGAACCACGTTCCGCGCGGTTTACCGAGCGGAGCGATCCCTTCCTGTTGGATGGAAAGTTCGGGATTCGGAATAATGAGCGAAAGATCGAAATCCTTCTTCTCGCCGAGTCCTTCGCATGCCGAGCATGCGCCGGAGGTCGTGTTGAAGGAGAATGAATTGGGAGCCGGCTCTTCGTAACTTGTCCCGCAGGCCGGACAGGAATATTTCTTGCTGAAAAGGATGTCCTGTTTCCCGTCGTTTACGATCAGAACGCCTTCGCCGAACTGCAATGCCACTTCCACCGAATCAGCAACGCGTGAACGGCTCTCTTTTTTGATCTGGATACGGTCTACCACAACTTCGATATTGTGGATCTTATACCGATCAAGTTTCAAGCCTTTCGATATCTCCACCACTTCATTGTCCACACGCACACGAAGGAATCCGTCCTTCAGGATCTTCTCGAACAACTCACGGTAATGTCCTTTTCTCCCTTTCACGATCGGCGCCAATATCTGGATCTTCGTCCCCTGGGGCAGCTTCATGATGGCATCGATGATCTGATCCACGCTTTGCTTCTGTACTCTTGAGCCGTCGTTCACACAGAACTGCGTTCCCGCACGTGCATAGAGCAGTCGGAGAAAATCATACACTTCCGTAACGGTACCGACGGTTGAACGGGGATTCGTGCTGACGGTCTTCTGTTCAATGGAGATGGCAGGTGAGAGTCCTTCGATGTAATCCACATCAGGACGTTCCATCAATCCTAGGAACTGCCGCGCGTATGCAGATAATGACTCAACATACCGGCGCTGTCCTTCGGCATAGATCGTATCGAATGCCAATGACGATTTCCCGGAACCGGAAAGACCGGTGATCACCACCAGTTTATCACGCGGGATCTCGACATCGATATTCTTCAGATTATGCTCGCGCGCCCCTTTAACGATCAGCATATTCTGCTCGGTACTGGCGGGAACAGGATTGGATTTAGTTTTTTTCATAAGGTATCTGAGTTGTAGTCCGTCTTCAAGATGGACTACAACTTGGGATGACATTTTCGCGAAGTTCAAATGGTAAGATACAGAAAGTTCCGTGGAGAGGCAAAGATTGGGATGACCGATTTTTATTTTACGGGACGTAATCGGAAGGTCAACTGAGCAAGCGGGAAGATATTTGCAAATCTGTTCTCATACAGATCTTTGTTCCTGTTCGCAAAACGAACGAGCCATTGGTCAAAGAAGTGCCGTTTCTCGAGTCCTTTGTCGAATTCAACGGATTCGAGAGTGAATTGAATCGATGAATACTGGAAATTCCCGTGTGATGTTCCCGAAATGAAATAATCGAACGAATGAACGCCGAAAAAGTGCTTATGAGTCGGATCGGTGTTGGCATTGCGATGAGGATAGAACGGCACGGTGATCTCGATGATCCCGTCCGGCTTGATGATGCGGTTGAATTCTATCATCACTTTCATCACATCATCGAGATGTTCCAGGATATTATCGGCACCGATCTCGTCGAAGTGATCATCGGAAAATGGATATGGAAAATGATTCAAATTGTGAAGCACATCCGCATCGGAACGCGGGTTCACGTCAATGCCGACAGCACCCGGTCGTTTGCGTTTACCGCATCCTACATCGAGTATTTTTTTCTGTCCATTATCCAATGCGCTGCCTTTTATTCAAATAATTCAGAAGGGCTGTGTCGAACGGTATCGATGTATCCAGCAGAAGATAATCGATGGAATTCTCACGGCATTCACGCTGATATTTCTCGATGAAATCCTTCATCGCTTCCTGATATGCTTTTTGGATGTGGAACGGCTGCGTTGTGAGAAGTTCCCCTGTCTCCACATCCTTAAAGACCGCATCATTACCGAATGCAAACGAGCGCTCCATCGGATCCAATACATGCATCACTAATACTTCGTGATGATTGTGACGGAAATGTTTTAGCGCAGCCATCACTTTTGAAGGATCATCGAACAGGTCACTCAGCACGATCACTAGACCGCGGCGGGAGATCCGTTCCGCAAGCTGATGGAGCGCG